>CAYRGB010000021.1:0-11638 GCA_964423715.1 uncultured Methanosarcinales archaeon
AAACTTGGAAAAGAGGCTATCCGGGTCACGATCGCAACTGACTATGACCGGGAAGGAGAACTTATCGGAGTCGAAGCGCTGAAGATCGTACAGACAGTGAACCCTGATATTAAGTTTGACCGTGTCCTTTACAGTGCCATTACCAAGGTAGCGATCGATGAGGCTTTTGCAAATCCGATCTCCATCGATTTCAATCTGGCAGATGCAGGACACTCACGACAGGTCATAGACCTGGTATGGGGTGCATCGCTCACGCGTTACATTTCCCTTGCTGCAATGCGACTTGGGAAAATGTTCCTTTCTGTGGGCCGGGTACAGTCACCAACGCTGGCCCTGATCGTCGATAAAGAAAAGGAACGGGATGCCTTCGTGTCCAAACCATATTGGGAGATCTATGCCACCCTCTCAAAATCCGGCGGAGAATATTTCCAGGCACAGCACAGGACTACAAGGTTCTGGGATAAAGAAAAAGCTGATTCCGTCTTCTCGATGATCGAACAGGATGCGAGTGTTTCCTCGATCAAACGTTCCAAAAAGACTGACAGCCCACCGACACCGTTCAACACTACAGAGTTCATCGGTGCTGCAAACTCGCTGGGGTTCACCCCCTCGAATGCAATGAGGATCGCCGAATCCCTGTACACCAATGGTTACATATCATATCCCAGGACAGACAATACCGTATATCCAAGTACGATCGACCTGCGGGCTCAGATCGAGATCTTCAAACATGGGGTCTTTAAGAAATATGCAGATAAACTCCTTGCAAAGAGCAAACTTGTGCCCACCAGAGGAAAAAAGGAGACCACTGACCACCCTCCAATATACCCCGCATCCCTTGCAAAGGAGTCAGAGTTGAACGAGCAGGAATGGAAGATCTACGAGATGGTCATACGCCGTTTCTTCGCGACCTTTGCCGAGGAAGCCGTCTGGGAGACCATGAAGGTAGTGTTCGATATCAATGGAGAGGATTTCCGGGCAAACGGCGCCCGACTGGTTGAAGCCGGATGGAGATGGTACTATCCGTACAATGCACCTGAGGATCGCTTGCTGCCAGAACTGCATGAGAAGGAGCAGCTGAAGGTCAGCAATAAGGAAATGGTCAATAAAGAGACAAAACCCCCCGGACGATACGGACAGGGCCGTCTCATAAAGATCATGGACGAACTGGGACTGGGAACAAAGGCAACACGCCATGAGATCATCAGCAAGCTCTATTCCCGGGCATACGTCTACGGGAACCCTCTACAACCCACCCGAACCGCATACGCTGTGGTCGAAACGCTTGAAGAATATGCTCCAACGATCACCAAGCACGATATGACGAGCAAACTTGAACAGGATATGGACTGTATCGCCGATGGGAAGATCCCCGAGGAGAATGTTCTGGATGAATCACGCCATATGCTCAATTCGATCTTCTTCGAACTAGAGGACAATCACGACCGTATATCCGAATCGCTCAGGGCCGGTCTGCGGGAAGATAAGATCATTGGAACATGCCCCGATTGTGGTTCAAAATTGATGGTACGCCGTTCCAAACGAGGCGCACGCTTTGTTGGTTGTGAGGGATACCCTGATTGTACGTTCTCCCTTCCCCTTCCTAAAAAAGGAACGATCATCGTCACCGACAAAACTTGCGAAGAGCATGATATCCACCATATCAAGATCATCAATCCAAATAAACGTCCCTGGGACCTGGGATGCGCATACTGCAACTACCTAGAATGGAAAAAAACGCAGGAAGAGGAACGAGCAAAGACACCGCGTCCAGAAAAGATCATTGATATTCCGGGTATTGGGAAGGTGACAGCTGAAAAACTGAACTCCGCCGGCGTCACGACCGTTGACGAACTTGAACAGAGCGATTCTAAAAAGCTGTCCAAGGACACGGACATATCCCTCGGGAAGATCATACGATGGCAGGAAGCTGCTGCATAAAATGTTATAAAGGAGATGAAGATATTGCAAATCGATTTTAAAGGTGGCTGTCGTGAAGTGGGGCGCTCTGCGATGCTGGTCAATAAGGAGATCCTGGTGGATTACGGGATGAAGCCGGGGGAGATACCACTATATCCCCTGGATGGATTGCGTCCAAAATCGATCATCGTATCACACGGGCATCTGGACCACTGCGGTGCGGTCCCAAACCTGATGGACCTGCATCCGGAAATCTTCATGACACCCATCACCTTTGACTTTGCGAATATGCTGGGTAGGGATACACTAAAGATCGTTGAGGCAAAAGGCATGCATTCTCCCTATGGACAGGGTGACCTGCAACGTATGCAGGCACAGACAAACAAGATCGATACAGGTGTAGAGTTCCACACGCACAAATACACGGCACAGTTATACGATGCAGGCCATATTCCAGGTGCAGCGTCCGTGTATCTGGAATCCCCGGAAGGGGCCAGTTTGTTCTATACCGGTGACATCAACACCCTTGACACCCGCCTGGTCCCGGGAGCAGAAGAGCATCCTGATGCCGACACCCTTGTGATCGAAAGTACATATTTTGCAGAGGATCATATCCCACGAAAGGAAACCGAAACTGCGTTCATTGATTCACTCAATGACACTCTGGATATCGGTGGAAATGTGATCATCCCCGCTTTTGCCATCGGACGGACACAGGAGATCCTGATGCTGCTGGATGCGTATGATATCCATGCCTATGTGGACGGAATGGGTGTCGCTATGTATAAACTGATGCTACATCATCCCGACTACCTGAAAGACCCCGCACGTTTGAAAAAAGCGTTTGGAAATGCATCCATCGTGAAAGGACATCGAAGGAAGAATGTACCACTGGAAAGCTCTGTGATCGTAACAACTGCGGGGATGCTTAACGGCGGCCCTGTACTCTACTACCTGAACAAACTATACAGGGACCCAAAGACAAAGATCATGATCACTGGATATCAGGTTGAGGGCACGAACGGACGGATGGCCATTGATAATGGCATCATTGACAATGACGGAGTGATCCAGCAACTGAACACGACGATCGAACAATATGATTTCTCTGCCCACTGCGGTGACAGGGAGCTTAAGGGGATAGTCAGATCCTTCTGCGATAATGGCACAGAGACCGTGTTCACCATGCACGGAGAGAACTCAAAACAGTTCGCACAATGGATATCAGAGGAGATCGGCGTGGATGCATACGCTCCCGCGAACGGGGAGAGCTATACCATCGGGTAAAACCTTTATTGTTGCAGCAACTACAATCGAAAGATCAGACATTTATGAACATTTTTGCAATTCTGTGTTCAAGTATATGATCTGTAGTATCATTTATCATTCCGGAGCACGTCCATAATATTCCTGATATTCATCCAGGTCCTGCTGCGTATTGATATTCACAAATGTTCTCAGATCGGGATCGAGCTGTTTTATCCCATCAACATCAATACCAATAACATCATCCAGCTTAAAGACCGGTGCCAGAATGAACGTCTCATCGTCCAGAATAGCAGCCTCGATACCGGCGATCATCGGGCGTACCCTGTACACCGCGCAGAGTGGTTCCATCCTGCCATCATCCCAACGTGGAAGTGCTGCGTCATGGCCTTGGGCCCGCTCGAACAGGTATTCGATCACTCCCACATCCAGATACGGCATATCGCATCCTGTCACAAAGATATATTCCTCCTTTGCCGCCTTGAAACCTTCCAGCATGCCTGCCAGGGGACCTACATTGTGATACTGATCAAATACGACCTTGCGATCGGATAGGTATTGTCTGAACTGATCCTGCTGCTCCCCATCCCTGAGCGAGATGATGACCTCATCCGTGATCGAGTCCAGTATCTTAAGGGTCTGTTCGATAAGGGTACGTCCTTCAAGATGGATCAGACCTTTTTCGGCAAATCCAAGGCGCTTTCCAAGTCCTCCGGCAAGTATCAGTGATGAACGACACATCTTTACGCTCTACCCCCCAAATTTGTCATATACAGATCAATTAGCACAACTATACGCCATTCCTCTAAAATCTTTATCCTCAAATTGATGACGTGTAAGACACCGCATCTTGCACAGTTAACTGTTACCTTTTTGACCGTGATCCCTGCAAAATGTGTGATGTGAATTGTATTGAAATTATTGATGGATACAAAATCCATTGCAGTATACAAATTTCATTGCAGGATGGTATATATACAGTTAACGTGTACTGTAGCTTGGTGGAGATACAACATAATGTCGCTTCGCCACATTCGTTTATTGACAATTTCAGGGAGTATGAGCGGGTTTGAGGGAGTGGGGGTACTAGAAAAAATGTTTTTTACCCGCTCATATAGGACATGAGAGGGTATATTAGTATATACAGTTTGCGGTGTAACGTTACTGTGTCCATTATTTATAGATGAGTGAGACGTTTGCTGGAATATCCATCCACCCCACTATTAATTCTTGGAAAGAAATAGAAACCATTAAAACACCAATTCTTTGACAGAAAATGAAGCTGAACAATCAGGCGGTAACCAGACGACGCCATGGCGACGATCACTCCTGTACTCATCAACGAGTAACTTCAAGCGTTCCGCCTCCTCAGCCTTCCTCTTCATCTCAGCCCATTGCTCCCACTTATGGATGGCAGAGCGAAGAGCTTCTGGTGTCACAATGGCAAAGTCATCAACACGCTGGATGGACAGGTCTTTCAGTACAGGCACATCCGCCTCAAAGAAGACTTCCTCTGCAGCATAGGTGAGGGGTTTAGGAATGATGACCGCACACACTCCATGATCCACGAGAATAGAGGCCGTGTTCTTGCCCCCAACACCCGGATCCTGCAGATAGACAACATCATCCTTCTTGATACCATAGCGCTCTTTGGTATGATCAATAGCCTCCTTCTTGAACGAGGATATTATCTTGACCGGAACACCCTTTCCCTTGATCTCTATCTTACGGATCTGCTTGAGTTTCTTGATCTGAGAACGTAATCTTTTAAGGGAATGTTTTGTCCTGCGCAATTCTTTCTTGAATCGCGAGATCTTACTGTTACGTATTCCAATCTCCTTGTTTGCCAGCATCTTCCGGTAATTCTTGTCCCTGAGGTGATTGATCTTGGTTTCTAGCATTGAAATCGTCGCATCCTTCGAAGCACTCTCCATCTTTAGTTCACGTATATCTTCCTGCAGATCGGAGATCTCAGCATTCTTCTGTTTCAGGGCCTGAGCCATTTTTCGGTATTGTTCATCATCTTTTGCTAGTGGATGTTTCTGACGTAGTGGTGCTGACCTGTCTTTACTTTTACCTATACGCCTCTCCCTAGCTATCTTCTCAATAGCTTCACCGATGGAATCGCCTTTGATCACATTCAACTTGATCATATCCCTATCTAGCTCAGGAGGAACCTTCTTATCAATACGTCTGAACAGGTTCCTGTAATTCTTTGCAGCATACAGTGCGGCTGCAAGTGAATCACGCTCATGGTCATTGGAATATCCGAATGGACGTGCCATTTCGATCTTTTCCTCATAGGATATTTGCGTACCCGGTGTACTGATGGTCGCACTAAAACTCCTGCGTATCTTCTCCACCGCAGCCGGTGTGGGAGTAACATCAGTGACAACAATAGCAGGCTTTCCATACTCTGCGATGAGCTTGACCACTTCATTATGGGATATCCCACGAAAGCTTTTCGATAACAGTAACTCCGAATCAAGCGACCGGATGACTACTCCCACTGTCGTGCCTGGATCGATCCCCACGATGATAGATCTCCGTTCCTTTTGTTTGAGAGGGATGTACTTGATCTTGTCCCTGACAACACTTTTCACCATTATCTGTGCATCTGCACCTGATGATGGATGGATCGGAACCTCCCCTCGCCTGGCATTGACTGTGAACTCACATCGCACATATCCACCAAACCCTTTGGCGATCCGTGTCGAATATGTGAACTTGCCCTCTTTCGCATCTTTTTCCAGTATATCCTCGATCTCACGACTCTTGGTCCTGACAGCTCCATGTACCTTCCGGCGATACCTGTTCTGACCCCAGCCACCTCTCCCAAGAGATCGCGCCCTGCTCACTTTGATCTTCGTGATGTCCTCGAACAGGGAGACCTCACAACCAGTACCAAGATCTGCCAGCCATGCACAGACCTCAGCCTCATCGTTTGGGTCGTGCGGGTTGAAGGTAAGTCCATGTTCACGTGCCAGACGGACAAGGGACCGTTGATGCAGACCTCCGGTTACCTGAACGAGCTTAACACCCTGTGGAAGGCGTTCCAGAAAACGTATCAGAGCCTTCTTGTCCGGTGCAAGTTCAAAGATATTGTCGACCGCGAGGTATCGTGGACGATCCTGGTCCACTATTCACATGATGCGATGTAAACGGATCATCGGGTGATGTGATACAGTATCTCCTATTAGGATCGCCAACCCATAGCGCGGAAACTGACGTGACCTCGAAGAACCCCTCGCGATATCGATGCCGTAAATAACCCCATTTAGCACCATTTTACCAGTATTATT
Source organism: uncultured Methanosarcinales archaeon (assembly GCA_964423715.1). Classification (GTDB taxonomy): domain Archaea; phylum Halobacteriota; class Methanosarcinia; order Methanosarcinales; family Methanosarcinaceae; genus JAIOTO01. The sequence goes on from CAYRGB010000021.1 coordinate 6,489, forward strand.
ATTTTATCAAATAATTCGATCGAGACACATATTCATTCAAGCTTATCTATCTCCCCTTTCACATACTTCACTGTGTTTCCAAGATCGGTGTGGAGCCCATATTTTCGCTCAAAATGCGTCAGTATGTTTGAGAGATCCCTCTCCAGCAGTTCCTGTGCATGAGGATGCTCAAGAGTGACATACTGTGGCCAGTCAATAATCTCAACACCATCCGGATCCACAAAAATATTGTACTCACTAAAATCCGAATGTATGATCCCATGAGAATATATGATACGCACCTGCCTGAGGATCTTCTGCAGGAATACCTCAGGTTCTTCCAGTCTGCTCTTCACAAGCAGATGTCCCCTGGCAGGTGCCATGACAATGGCATGCCTGCTGTAGTCAATGGGCTCCGGGAGGGAAACCTCCGGGTAGAGCTTTTTCATGACATCATACTCTCGTTTTGCAGCAAGACGGGCAGCATATATCCACGAAAAATGCTCCCTGTTCTCAAGATGACTGCGGCACCGTTTCACGCTCTTGAAACTCGTACGCCCTTCGCGGTGGAACTTGATGATCACGCCCATTGCATCCCCAATGGCTAGTTCCGGCTCCTTTACTGCCTCGTGAACAACGGATTCCTTTCCAACACCGATCTCATCACCTATTCCATTGATAGTACCCCGTTTCACAAACGTGTTAATGGCAAGAACATCATAACCATCAAAATATATCCGGTAGCCCGGATACGGTACACGTGTCCCGATCACCATATCCTTGTCTATAAGACCACTCAGCCTGTATTCAAGATCCTTGGCAGTCATGCGAGTATACCTGACCAGTTCACCTACAGGGACCCACTCGTAATCTTTCATGCATAGCTCGATCCCTGTCAGTATCCTGAAATCCTTGCTATCAAGTTCCCTAAAGACCTTCAGCACATCATCGATCATCAGAGAAGGATACCATGGGATATTAAAGATACTTTTTGGTCTCTGGCTCATTTCTCAATTTGGGACACAAGATAAGCATTTAGAAAACCGTGGATCTGCAGTATTTCCAGAGTATCCGGCAGTTGGGATACCAATCTGTCCACATAACCAGCTTTTGATATCTGCCTGAATGTCTCCTGAAAATTAATGTCGAACAGCCAGGACAGCTGAAGGAGCATCATATCATTATAGGTATTCATGTGTTCTGCATGGGCAGGACCGTGCCCAAGGATCTCACGGATCATTTCCTTTGAATAGCCCGGCCCATCCGGAAGTTCAAGTTCCAGGACTGGATTCTTGCACTCGTCCCTGTGAGTGTGATAATCTGTTACAACCTTCAGGACATCCAGTTTATCCGCATCACGTATCAATTTGCAATATAACATACATCTGTCAGTCTCATCTGCCGGAAGAGCAAAACGATTGTGGTACCCGACAGCCTTTAAAATAATTTCCTGCTCATTTTCGGATAATGAGGCCAGTATACCACTGTTTTTCAGTATACACACTCCTAACTGGCCATGATCCTCAGAATCGGAGTCACTGAAAGTCCGGTACCTGCGAATCTGTTCAAAGCGGCCGACATCGTGGAAAAGGGCTATTGATTCGGCCAGATACACCTGATTGGGTGACAGACCGAGCGAGCGACTGAGCAGAATGATATTGTCACATACCCTCTTTGTATGCTCTTCCTTAAGCTCGATGTTTATCTGCATGTCCGGATCGTTCGAATAGAATCGTCCGACATAGTTCTCGAACCATCGATGAAACGTTGTGAGCTGTTCCAGATCCATGATCTATCCTGCACAGCGGTCCAGATCATCACCAATATGAATAGCCATCAGGAATAATGTATTTTTCTGGATATTTCGACCTCATCGACAATGGCAGGATATTCACAAAACACAGATAGTATATCCAGTGCAGCCACAAGATCCACGATACCAACAGCTCCGATGACATTACCATTATCGCTCATTATTGGGGCTACGACCACAGCTTTTCCTTTATACGTACCTTCAGTCGGGATTGTTCGTATGGTCTTTTTGACGCGAATAACTTCTTCCAGCACCGGACCGGAATATTCCCAATCAAGTATCTCACCTCTTTCCATCCGTATTCCCTTATTTTTAACACTCCGGATGGTCGTAGGAATGCCCACCAGTGAATGATATACTCTTGCACATGGCTCAAGGTCCTCAGCAGTTGAATTTTCACATATTTTTAAACATGTCATGGTTTTATCTCCCGATAAGTTAATTGAACGTTTCAGATTATAACTCTTTTGAATTGGATCGAACGGTCATCATTGGGGAAAAATGGAAAGCTCGGTCATATATTTACGGACCTGGGCAGCAGCGATCGCCCCATCACCAGCAGCCGTAACCACCTGTTTCAGAGAGGAAGTGCGGCAGTCCCCCGCAGCAAAGATACCTTTCTGGGAGGTCTCCATCACCTCATTTGTCACAATAAATCCAGTCCTGTCCTTTTTAACATCCACAAAGCCTGTGTTGGGAGTAATACCTGTATAGATGAAAACGCCATCTATCGAACGTTCCTCTACAACACCAGTTGCCACATTTCTGATCGTGGCAGACGCGACGACCGTGCTGCCACTTATCCTTTCAAGCACAGAGTTACACACGAATTCTACGTTCGATATGGAAAATGCCCTGTCCTGCAGCACCTTTGATGCCCGCAATGTATCCCTGCGGTGAACGACATAGACCTTGCTGACAATATCTGAAAGGTAGATGGCATCTGTTAGAGCAGACTCGCCACCCCCCACAACGATTACATTGAGACCTGAGAAAAGAGGGCCATCGCATGTTGCGCAATAGGAGACTCCTCTCCCCAGGAACTCATCTTCACCTGGTGCACCGAGATGACGTGGAGCAGCACCGGTTGCCAATATGATGGAACGAGTGGAAAGATCTCCTTCTGACGTGTTCACAACAAAACTATCATCTATCCCTATAACACTCTTAACCTCGGAATTCTGTATATCCACTCCTGTTTCCTGAGCATGGGAAATGAACCTGTCCATCAGATCCATTCCTGATATAGAAGATATCCCCGGATAATTCTCCACTATATTGGCCGATGATATCTGACCGCTGACCACATCCTTTTCGATGATCAGGGTATCAAGCCCATAACGTACCGCATATATGCCAGCAGTGATCCCTGCAGGTCCTGCACCAATGATAACTAGATCGTACACCATCAGCAGCATCTCTCCTTGGCAATCGTTGCGATCGCATCGTTTTGACTCGGGACCCCGACAAAGTCCACCTCGCCGTCAATGATCGTTGTCGACACCCCCATGATCGAATACTTCCCGACAAGTCTTTTCCCTTCGTCCGACTCCACATCCACTTCCACGTAGTCAAGATCATAGCTGGAACTAAGATCCTTCCAGAGCTTCTTTGCTTTCGGACAATTGTGGCACCATGTAGCATAAACAAGTGTAACTTCTGACATCAATGTCACTCCTCAAATTGTAGTTGTTCTAGTGCGTCTATATTTAAATAATGCATCGACTTAATATCAAAAATAATTAATTGTAACCACTATTCTCTTCGTTGTTGTTGTAATTATTGCACCTGTAGCCACACCGGATCAAAAACACACATGTATCGATTACCCATGTATTCAAACACAATTGTAGGGTCTTGAATGCATAACCAGCCCTGCGTTTTTGGGGTAAAGCTCCATGTCTGTTTCGCAGTCTGACCTGGAGCAATGCTTCCAAATACCAGATCTACTTTTTTAATTTTCACATCGTCCGGGAACTTAGCATTGACAGCAAAGTTCTCGTAGGGCTGCTGGGAGAAGTTCTTGACCCAGACGTTCACAGTTGACTTTTTGCCAGACGTATGTTGAGAAGAAGGTACGATTTTTACAAACTGGCTGGCGGTCTGTTTTTGCATAGGGGTAGCATTGGAAAGATCGAAACCTTTCTTTTTTGTTTTTCCACCGTTCTTACCTTGCTTATCCTTCTTACCTTGCTTATCTTTCTTACCTTGCTTATCTTTCTTATTGAAATATATCCCCAAGCTAAACAGTGCAACTGCAGCACCAACTATCAGTAATGCATTATTTGTGAATATATCCAGAGGAGTCGTGGCAACCTCGACCTCTACCAGTTCCGCACCTGATAGTTCTATGGGGGCATTGAACGCCACCTTCGTGATGAGCCAACCTGCATCCGTTGATTGTATCTGTAAATATACCTGCTTCTGCATTACTTCTCCTTTATCACCCGTTGATAAAGGAACCGTACACTCCGCCGTTGCAACTGCCACCTTTTCATCGACCCGCATATCCGTTATCACGATGTCCTGCATGGAACCTTGCTCGAGATCGTTATTCATGAAAACGAATTTTATGCTCATTGGTACAAGGAAATCCTTGCCCTGATACATTGCAAAAGCATTATCATACCTACCTTCATTCACATCTGTCAGGAAATTGAAGACCGTTTCATTTACGATAACCTCCGAATCAGTTCCAAGACATCCACTTCCATAGATAGAAATCAGAACAACAGCAAAAACCAATAAGAAAAGGAACCGTCTCATGCAAATCACCATTAAAGGACATATGCATGAGATACTACTTCAATCTTTCTTCCTTATCACATAGATAGGAATTAAGCCAATGATCAATTCAATTACTACAAGAACCGGCAGGAAATATATCATCTCATAAAAAATGTTCACCTCTTCGTTTTTTTTGTGGGTATGCAATTTCTCCGCCAATAGCTTTCATTATATTAGATCCACGCCTGTCAATTCCGTAAACAATAATAAAATGGAACAAATCCTCCTTTGTAATCCTCTTATTTCACTGGCGTGGAGTGGAGAACACCCTTTTGGGTGTTCAGGGGGTGGAATGCTTCAACCCAGGTGTGACAGTTTTCACTTTTACCTGAATAACATCTCCACTATTTACCACTAAAAATTCCGCGTTTTTGTCAGGAAAACCATATTACAGTTTAAATAATGTCATTGAAATTACTGTGAATTTGGACAATTATGCCTAAAGATCAGTGTATTCATCGTATCAAAATTGGCATAAATGTAGTTTTTTGTCTCCCTCCTCCATGGATCCACGGTAACTGTCAAATTCGATATGGATTTTTTTGATGCTGAAATTGTCTGTGAGCTTGTA
>CAYRGB010000022.1:0-11541 GCA_964423715.1 uncultured Methanosarcinales archaeon
TCCCAAGGATCTCAAGTTCCCCATACCCGGCCTCCCATACAGGTACATCCAACCCTACAATCGTATCATCGAAACTATTAATATTACCAATGGTTGCCTTTGCTGCCGCCGTGGTTGAAGCAAAGAGCAATGCACTCCTGTGATCTTTCACACTGATCGGACAATCCTTCGATGTCACACAGATGTAAAATCCCAGGGAATGTACATGTACCCTGTTGAGCTTGAGGTCTTGGAGCAAACGAACAGCTCCCTCATAAAGGGCGATGATTCCGTTCTCATCTTTATTGATCACTGAATATGCCAGTTCCTCATGGCCAAGGACGTTAAGCGCATTCGCAACCTCTACCGTATCAAGACCCAGGGAATTCACATGTGTGCGCACGATATCCTTCAGTATTGCTTTCCGTATGACCTTGTTTTGGATCGATGTGAACTCCACATGGACCTGGATATCAGGATTGCCTTCCCTTAGACGTTCTATGACATTCACAGCTCGATCCACATATTCGTGATACGTACTGCCATCCTCATATTCCTCTTTGATTATCTGATAACCCGCAAGGATAGCACCATTGATCTTCTGCTGTATCGTAGGTAGCTGATCATACAACTGCCGGTCCATGTCGATACGTAACCAGGGGGGACGTGAGGATATGATCAGGCGGTTATCCCTTGGGACCTTGATATGATCACCTCCGAACCTGAACTCAAGACCTTTCGAGAACTCAAGGATCCAGTTCACCTTGGGTTTGAATTTGGAATTATAAGCCTCTGTGGGATGCTTGAGCAACAGCTTCCCCCCACTGATCACAGGATGCAGTAGATTATCAGATTTTACGAAATAGTCGGCCTGTTCCTTGGACAACGCAGGCACATAAGTGATAACGTTCTTTATACCCATGTTTGCAAGCAGGTTGGAAATGATACCTGCCTGTCCGCCCATATGTGCATAATCAAATACCAGGTTGTCGGTCAGCCACTCGTGTGTAGCTGGGGTGTATGTGGGCACTTCCGCAGCCTTACCGTCACGCATCGCTATGATCAAACGTGCCAGAAGATCGGATGGCGTATCGATCTGCCGGGGGTAATCAAATACCTTACGCTGGACCTCTTCGAGATCAACTACCCTAAGCAAACGGGAAATGTCTTTATCCCCAATATGTTTGATCGCATCAATATTGGTATTGTATGCTACAAAAACGCCCCTCACATTACCAATGGACCCTTTCACATCAGAATATGCCTCTAAGTACTTCCGCTCCCATTCTTCAATATCCATCGATCATACTCCAGAGTTCACGCATAAGCATAGTACGTATTAGTATATATTCAGTCATAATCATGCTGTAGTCATGCCATTATCACGTAGTATATTCAGCATTGATCCTTACATAATCATATGTCAGATCACAACCCCACGCCACCGCTGTATCGTCCCCAAGATCAATATCCACCATGATGACGACCTTGTCGTTGTCCATGATCGTCCCAAGATGCTCAAGGGTCTGCGCATCCTCTGCAACGATCGTGCCATTGTCCACCAACCGCACAGTATCATCGCCATTCGAAAATGCCAGTGACAGCCCATCCTGGTCCACATCTGCACCGGAATAACCCACCGCAGCCATCACCCGTCCCCAGTTGGGATCCCTGCCGAACACCGCTGATTTAACCAGCGGAGAGCGGACCACTGCTTTTGCAATGATCCGTGCATCATTGCGGGTCCGGGCACCCCGAACCCGGGTCTCGATCAGCTTCGTAGCACCTTCCCCATCCCCGGCAACCTGCCGGGCCAGATCCGTCAGTACCTGGTCAAGACCCTGCTGGAACTGTTCGATATCGGGCTCGATGCCTGATGCACCGTTAGCGGTCAACAGTACCATATCGTTCGTGCTCGTATCGCCATCCACCACGACCATGTTAAAACTTATGTCCACGCTCTTGTGTAGACAGGCATCCAGCACGTCAGCCGGAAGCGATGCATCCGTATAAATAAAACCCAGGATGGTCCCCATGTTCGGTTCGATCATGCCGGAACCCTTGGCTATCCCACCGATACGCACGCCATTATCAAGTTCGACAACCGAGACCTTTTCCACCGTATCCGTGGTCATTATCGCACGGGCTGCCATCTTGCCACCCTCGGCAGTATCCGTCAAACCATCGACAACCTCGCTTACATGATCCTCCAACCACCCCATATCAAGGCTACGGCCGATCACACCGGTGGATGCCACCGCCACCAGAGCCTCATCAACTCCAAGTTCGCCGGCGACCATACGGCACATCTGCCTGGCATCAGCGATCCCTTTCTCTCCGGTGAACGCATTGGCATTACCACTATTTGCGATGACTGCAGCCAGTTCCTTCGATCGTTTGATCTTCTCCCGTGTGACGACCAGAGGTGCTGCAATGACCTTATTGCGTGTGTATACCCCTGCAGCCGATCCTTTCGCAACGATCAATGCAAGTCCCATCTTTGACAGCTTGATACCTGCCGCCTGTACACCCCTTACAGCACATATTCCCCCGTCTATCGATCTCATATTGTCCCTCAATTCAGGCACTTGCAATGCCGCGTATAATATCGCCACGTGTGACAACGCCCACCAACTGGCCATTGTCAACCACAGGCAACCTGTGGACCTTGTGCTTTGACATAAGTTCAGAGGCATCCTCGATGGAATCCTCAGAGGAGATCACAGACACATCCTTTTTCATGATATCACTGACCGGTCTTGAACCTATGTCCGTGAGCATCTTCTTTGTGTCCTCCCAGCTGATCAGTTCGCGTATAGGGATCTCGATCACTTCAAAAGGACTGGGTAACCACATATCCCCATGTTGCGGAAGTTCGAGCAGTTTCAACAGGTCTGCTTCTGACACAACACCCACGACCACATCATTTTTCACTACAGGAACCCCACTGATATCGTGTTCCTTGAGCAACTGGGCCGTACTGCTGATCGTAGCGTTCGGACTGCAATATACCACATTTGAATTCATTATTTCCTTTACTTTCATACGTTCACCCGCCAGTTAAATATCATGGTGCAAGACCTGGTATCCATAGACCTGTGGTCTCGTCTAATCCACACATCAGGTTCATGTTCTGTATCGCCTGACCAGAAGCGCCTTTTACAAGATTATCTATCGCTGATATCACAACAATACGCCGGTTGCGTTCATCCACTTCAAATCCAATATCACAGAAATTCGAACCTCTTACCGCACCCAGGGACGGTACACCGTCCATGATCCTGATAAATGGGCTCCCGCGGTAGAAATCCATATAACACGACCGTACCTCATCAAGACTGAGCTTATCTCTGGTGAATAGGTGTGCTGTGGTCAGTATACCACGTATGGAAGGTACTACATGAGGTGTGAAATTAATATTCTCAAGCCCACTGTCCAATCGGTTCAGTTCCTGATATATCTCTGCACGATGTCTGTGCGTGGTCAGCTTGTAGGGTTGGACATTCTCTGCCATGTTCGGATAATGGGATGCCTGAGATGGATCGATACCGGCACCAGTGATCCCTGATTTTGAATCAAATATAGCAAGATCGATCATACCAACATCTGCCAGCGGCGCTGCTGAAAGGATAGCACCCGTGGGGTAGCAGCCTGGATTCGCAACGAAGGATTCATTCGCCACTTCCCTATGCAATTCCACAAGACCAAATACCGTATCCCTGGGGTCGCAATGCCTTATCCCGTAGACATCTTCAAAAACATCGGGCTTCAACCGATAATCTGCACTTAGATCAATGACCTTGGTCTCATCATCAATGATCTTAGGTACAATGTTCATGGCAGTACCATGGGGAACTGCTACAAACACCACATCACAACGCTCCTTGATCTGGGCTGGGTCCGGGTTCTCAAACCTGAGATCCACCAGTCCGGCAAGATGGCGGTGAATACTGGAGATATATTCCCCTGCGAGCTTCCGTGATGTTGCCAGTTCAAGGTCCACTTTCGGATGAGCCAGAAGCAATCGCATCAGCTCACCACCTGTATAACCCGAACCTCCAACTATTCCTACTTTGATCATTTGGCTCATATCATTATGTATAGTTCCACTATTAATTAAAGTTGTTACCCGGTACCATGGTTAACCTTATGAAGACAGATGCCATATTTGGTCATTCCAAAGGTGACATACGACATGAGTAGGGAAACGAAGATATATCTTGCAGCGCCGCTCTTTTCCCAGGCAGAGCGAGCATTCAACGCCAGACTCCGCCAACTCTTGGGTAATAGAGGGTTCTGTGTGTACCTCCCTCAGGAGGATTCCGAAGATAATTCATCAAAACGTGATTATCGGGATCAACAGAGGCTTTTTGAGAACAACCTGAATGCTATCGATGAATGCGACATAATCGTCGCGGTCCTTGATGGCGGAAGTGACGTGGACTCCGGAACTGCCTGGGAGATCGGATATGCTTATGCAAAAGGGAAGACCCTGCTGGCCCTTAAGACAGATTTCAGAACACTGGGCTCAGAAGGGATCGTGAACCTGATGATCGAACGCTCGGTGAACGAACTTGAGACCGACGTAGAATCACTGCTGGATGCACTTGTGAAATATAGGTAGGGATTATTCAGAGGTGAATGATTCCTCAATGATCTCTCCGCGTGGAGCACTTTCCTTGAATATCTGTCCCTCAAACCAGTAGACTTCAGCCCCATTTAACCATGCATCAGGCGGCAACGCCGCTTTCATGCATGTATGGTTCAGGAACTCGATGACACTAAAATTGTTCTCCGGTGCCACCTGTGGTAACAGCAAACCCGAATTGAACCCCATTTTCACGATGAGCCCATGTCTGCCGATCTCGATCGTATCTGGGAGTTCATGTGGCGGCACATCGATCCGCTCGGGTGGTGTCAACACCGTGACCTCCACTGTGATCGTATCCATCTCTGACAACTGAACCGCTGGGAATCTGGGATCGCGGGTTGCCGCCGAAATGGCAGAATCGACGATCGCATCCTTTAGCGCCGAATCCGGATACGGGTGTCCGATACATCCTCTGAGATCACTGCGTGCGGTCAGTGTCACAAAGATCCCACGCTCTTCATTGAACACCCTCGCCAGCCCTCGCGATGAACTATCGACTCTCTGTTCACCTCTCAGTAATGTTTCGATGGTGTCCCGTGCCAGTGTCACTGCCTGTTTTCCTTCTGATATCGTCAGAATAATATATTCCCCCTTATTACTAATGAACGTACTCACCTATTCGAACGGTATCGTTTTGCAGCATTCTTCAATGCTTCAATGCCCGGCAGGGGGACACCTGCCAGATAATCGATACATGCTCCTCCACCTGTACTGATGTGGGAGAACTTATCCTCAAAACCCATGTTCCTGACCTCTGCGGAGATGTGTCCACCACCTGCGATCGAATACTCGGCATCTGTTGCAGCTTTGATGATCTCAGACGTACCCAACTTGAATCCATCCAGTTCCGACACACCTGCCGGACCGTTGAGCACCACCGTCTTAGCCTCTCCTATCTCACGTGAATAAGCGACAATGGTCTCAAGCCCGATATCATTGATCGCAAGATCGGTGTTCTTTAATTCATCCAAATGCACCTCTTCACGCGTGCCTCCATTGTTCAGGGCAGCATCCGTTGGCAGGACGATCTTTCCATCGAATTTCTCAAGCACGTTCTTTGCCTCAGTGATCAACCCAATATAACCCTGTGACGCAATGAAATCCATATTCGCCTTTCCTATATCAACACCCGATGCCGCCAGCATAATCGTTGCAACAACACCGGTCACCAGGACCTTGTCCGCAGCTCCATTTGTGAGCACGTTCTCGGCCACTCTCAGGGAATCATCCACCTTCACACCACCCAGGACAAAGATACATGGACTACCTCCACCCTGTATACCCTTATTAAGGGACGTTATCTCTTTTTCCATAACCCTTCCAGCCCCGCTTGGTAGGACCTCAGTGAAACCCATCAGGGATAGATGGGATCGATGGGATACAGCGAATGCATCGTTCAGGAATAGGTCTGCGTGAGGGGCAAGTCTCCTGACCATATGGGTATACATGTGCTCGGACGAGGGCCTTGACAGGGTCTCCTCGGAATAGAAACGCACATTCTCAAGCAGGACGATATCTCCCTTCTCCATCGCGGAAATGGCCGATCGTGCATGTGTACCGAATATATCATCCACATATTTAACAGGCCGATCAATATAACGGGACATGCGTCTTGCATGCGGCTGCATCGTCGTAAAATCACTTTTCCCCGCCCTACTTTGATGGGCAAGCAGGACGACCCGGGCATCCTCCAGATCCTTCAGTGTAGGGATATGACTAATGATCCTCATATCATCGAGTATGTTCCCATACGGATCCATCGGCGTATTAATGTCAACACGCACCAGAACTGTCCTGTTCTCAACATCAAAGTCATCTATCGTAAGATAATCTTTTGTAGTCACGGCACACATCACCAGTATAACTTAATATCGGAGCATATTCAATTCTTACAATTATGGGTAAACTCATCTATATATTGTTCCATATTAGACTTTTCCGTCAGTCTGTTTCAATATCCATTGCACTGATCAATTTATCCACATCAACGTTGTCCTTTATCAGTTCGACCATTCGATCCAGCTTGACACTCTGCTTGATCCTCGCGTGGCCGATCAGCCGTTCCATGCGTTCGATGGTTGACATCGTATCTCCACGCACAAGTATAATTGGTATATTTGCCTCCTCGGCACTACCCAATACAGCCTCGCTGGGACGCAGATTCCCTGTCAATACCAGGCATCTGACCCTAGCTTCAATGGCTGCCATCTGAATATCCGACCGATCCCCTCCTGTGATCACCACACTATTTGGTGTCCGCCTGAAATACTTGATCGCGGAATTGACCTCCATGGCTCCAACCAGATAATGTTCCACCAGTTCCTCAAGTCGATCTGCACCAGCAAGCACATCTGCACGCAGATCCTCTACGATCTCAGAGATTGTTACCGACCGTAATGTTGAATCCTGAGGGATCATGCCGAATACGTTGATGCCTCTCTTTTCCAGGAAAGGTACTACCATTTCTGATATCTGTCCCATCTGACTGGCATCTACCTCATTGAGGATCACCCCCGCAAGCATGTCAATATTAGGCAGGAGTTTGATATCACAGAGAATACGGTCAACTGCAAACACCGAATCATATCGGGTGATCAGCAGGATCTTTGTATTCAGGATGGATGCGATCTGTGGATCTGACAGGTCGTACATCACACCACTGCCAATACCACCGGCACCTTCGACCAGCATAATATCCTTTCCTTCTGAGATGGTTGAATAGGCATCCAAAAGGGTCTTATCCAGATCCTTCTTCGCATTGCTCAATGCATCATTGATCAGGTTCTCGGTAAGCAGGATCGGAGTGATGCGACTGCTGGGATCCTTCAGATCGAATATTCTGCGTATCTGCTCGGAGTCCTCATCGCAGAGAACACCATCCACATCGAGTAGTAGATTACCTATTGGTTTCATGTATCCCACAGAAAATCCCATATCTCGCAGGATCATACCAATACCTGCACATAGCGAGGTCTTTCCGGAATATTTCTCCGACGAACTTATCAATATCGATGTCATGCTAACCATCTCCTAAAGATCGGTTTGATCGTATATATTATCATAATTTATTCCTCCCCCAGGGTCAGACGGATATCCATTGCAACACAGCCCATTCCTTCCGGAAGGACCATGAGGGGATTGATCTCGAACTCAAGTATCCGGGGCATATCGGTAACCAGCTGTGATATCCGACAGATCACATCCACGATCGTATCGATATCATACGCCCCCTCCCCCCTGACTCCGGTCAATAGGGGATATGTGTGGATGGATTGGATCATGTTCTTTGCATCTGCCCTGCTAAGCGGGGCTACAGCAAATGATACGTCTTTGAGTATCTCAACGTATGTCCCACCCAGTCCGAACATCATCAATGGACCGAATTGCACATCCCTGTTCATACCAATGATCACTTCCCGCCCACCAGACACCATCTCCTGGACCTGTACACCTGTGACCATCGCATCCGGCATATACCGTCGAACATCCGACATCATCGTATGATAGGCCCTCTCCACATCATCCGCATTCTTAAGATCTAGGCGGACCCCTCCTACATCGGTCTTATGCGATATGTCCGGTGAAAGGATCTTCATGACCACCGGATATCCCATTGCTTCACATGCATCCAATGCTTCCTTCAACGTCCTGGCAGTGGCGGTCCCTACAGTGGGAATACCATATGATCGCAAAATGTCCATTGACTCAAGACCAAGTACCCTACGAGACGATACAATTGCATCCTCAACCATGGACGAAACTTTTGTCTTATCCACATCGAACCTCTCGGGTCGGGGATAGGTCTGATTCCGGATCTCATTATAACTGCACAACGCTCCCATACTGGCCACTGCTCGCTCGGGGAATGAATAATTGGGAACCTGACCATCCACAAGGATACGGATACCTTCCCTCACCCTGCTGCCTCCTACAAAACTGCACAGTACAGGTTTATCCAAGATACCTGATCTCCCGACCACCACATCAGCAATACCCTTTACATCCGTCATTGCCTGTGGGGAGGTGAGAATGATCACACCGTCCACATTCGGGTCCTCTAGGACCACATTCAGAGCGTATCCATACAGGTCCGCAGTTGCATCGCCGAGCACATCCACCGGGTTATACATGTTCGCTGCCGGAGGAAGGCGGTCGCGCAGGTGCTGTATCGTGGATTCGTCAAAGGATGCAAGGGACAGGTCTTCCTGATCACATGCATCCGCCGTGAGGATCCCCAGCCCCCCGGCGTTGGTCAGTATTGCGATCCGCTTTCCATGCGGGATCGGCTGGCTGGAGAAGGCCCGTATGTAATCCAGCATATCCTCTATCGAATCTGCGCGGATAACCCCACTCTGCAGGAATGCGGCGGTGTATGCTTCGTCTGAACCAGCCAGCGTACCGGTATGTGAGGATACGGCCCGCGAACCCACTGCGGTCCGTCCGGATTTGACGACAATGATGGGTTTGGTGCGGGAGACCTGCTTGGTGATCTCCATGAAACGGGGACCGTCCTTGACACCTTCAAGATAGGCTGCGATCACCGATGTCGTGTCGTCGGCCTCAAAATCCAACAAGAAATCATTTTCTGCAAGATCAACCTTGTTGCCAAGGCTTACGAACCTTGAGAATCCAACGCCATTGGAATCTGCCCAGTCCAGGGTGGCGGTGCAGATGGCCCCTGACTGGGACATCAGGGCTATATTGCCCTCCTTTGCCATTGATGCCGCAAACGAAGCATTCAGGCCAGAATGGGGATCAATGATCCCAATACAGTTGGGCCCGACCAGGCGTATCCCATATTCAGCGGCGATCTCAGCACAACGCCGCTCAAGTCTTGCTCCCTCGATGCCGGATTCCTTGAACCCTGCTGAGATCACTACAACGTTACCGACACCGGCATGACCACATTCATCGATCACGTCAGGAACGAACCTGGCGGGCACGACGATCACTGCAAGGTCGACCTTTTGGGGCACCTCCTGTATAGAAGTATAACAGCGAAGTCCAAGGATATCATCCGCACTGGGATTAATAGGATATATCTCTCCCTCATAGTCATTGATCAGATTCTCCAGCACAGCGCGTCCGACCTTCCCCCGGGTACGGGAGGCACCAATAACAGCAACTGAATTCGGATCAAAGAGTTTTTCAAGCATTGTATTATCCATCACTCCTACTCATTACAGTGAAAGTTACAATTATACATAAGTGTATAGGCAGGGATTAATCCACCCAAAGCCTAATATCAATATAGTGTAGTATGCATAGCGGTGATCCAATGAAGATACTAGGTATATCAGGAAGTCCTAACGAGAACGGAAGCAATGACAAGATCATTGATACAGTGCTTGATATCGCTTCGAAGAGAGGTTTTGAGATCGACAGGGTGCTGCTCTCAAAAGAAACAGTGGCCCCATGTAATGCATGTGGTGCCTGCTACGAGGGTGAGAAATGCACAATTGAGGACGATATGCAGGCGATCTATCCCAAGCTGGTCGATGCAGATGCCATCATCGTGTCCTCACCGGTGTATTTCGGAAACATGACCGCACAGCTCAAAGCACTGTTTGACAGGAGTGTGCTCCTCAGGCGCCATGGGTTCAAACTGAGCAACAAGCTCGGGGCGGCCATTGCTGTGGGTGGGTCCCGCAACGGCGGACAGGAGAAAACGATACAGGCGATCCATGATTGCATGCATGTCCACGGTATGATCGTTACCGGTGACGGTGGTCACTTTGGAGGTATCGCACGCAAGCCTGCTGAATCCGACGAGGAAGGCATGAAGACGGTCAGGGACACTGCTACAAAGGTCTGCGATGTACTTGAGATGATGAAATAACAATGATGGAATGGGGAGGATACAGGGATAATCCTATCCACACGTTCCTGCTTCTGCAGCAGGCTCAAATAACCTTGCCCAGGAAATAACCCGGTGTGGCGTCCGTGATCTCGATCATGCAGTGCTGACCTGGATTCAGCCCTTCACTCTGGGGTATCACAACCGGTCTGTATGAATCCGTTCGGGCCATCACACCCCTGACACTGGCATTTTTGGATACGAGCACCCTTCCTTTCCATCCGATCATCGTTTTCTTGTTCTCCAGTTTGATAGTATCACACAGACGGTGAAGTTCGCCTGATCGTTGACCCACGATACGTGAATCGATGTTGCGATACTCACGTGCCTTTGTGAGGGGACGGGGTGTGTAACGGGAAATGTTGACCTTGTCAGGCTGGTACTGTTCCACCCAATCCAGGGTCTGCTCGAAATCCTCATCCGTTTCGCCCGGGAATCCTACGATGACATCGGTGAACAGGGTCAGATCATGATATCGTTGCCTGAAGCGATCGATGATGTAGTTTACATCGGATATGGAATGATATCGGTCCATACGGTGAAGGACGGTATCGGAGGCTGATTGTATAGGGAGGTGCACGACCCTGTATATCTTGCCGCTCTCAAATACGTCCAGCAGGTCATCCAGGATCATACGGACCGAGAACGGGTTCATCATCCCCACCCTGACCTTAAAATCACCTGGGATCGATACGATCTTCTCCAGCAGCTCAGGTAGCAGGACATCGCCATCGGTCCCGTATTGGGCATTGTCCTGGGATGTCAGCCAGATCTCTCCGCAACCCTCCTCCACAGCTGAACGTATGTCCACCACGATGGATTCCGCATCAAAGGAACGGAGCTTACCCCTTGCGATCGTTACGATACAGTAGGCACAATGGTAGTTGCAGCCCTGCGAGATCTGACAGATGTGGATGTTCGGATTGAATCGCTGACGTGCTATATTCAAAAAACCGGTCGGCAGTTCATCCATAATCTGCAGTCGATCAGTTGCCATGTCCCCGGTCCGCATCTGCCCGATGTTGTGGAGCATGTCAACTATATTCACTATGGA
>CAYRGB010000023.1:0-11112 GCA_964423715.1 uncultured Methanosarcinales archaeon
GTTATCTGATATGTACCACCAGCTTTTACGGTGATAACCTTGTTCTTGACACCGAATTTACGCTCCGAATCGATCTGCTGTTGTATGAGAGCTGTTGTATAGGGAGTCCCGATAATTGGAGCTGAATAGCGGTGAGCGAGCTTGGGGATCGCCCCTATATGGTCCAGGTGACCGTGCGTACAAACTATGGCACATACATTACCATTGACCTGTTTCATGATCGTATCATCGGGGATCGCACCCATTTTGATAAGATCAAGGGAATGCATCTTGTCCACTTCAACATCCTCATGGATCTGTACTCTATCAAGGCGCAAGCCCATATCTACGATAATAATATTATCATCAACTCGTATAGCAGTCATATTGCGGCCCATTTCGTTGTAGCCACCGACTGCAATTATTCCAATATCTGTCATTTAGTTCCTCCAAAATAATTTCATGATCAATAATCGTTCCAATTAATCCATTCTACACTATAGTTATTCATGGGTTTTATGATACATTTATGACTATTTTTACTAATTTCGTCCTCTATCAAATGAATAAATATTAAATTCATGAAGATATACCTTACAAGTCACTTGGCTTCAGTTCGATATCCTTTATGCCAAATCCCCGTTGTGTTAAATATTCAAGTGTTTGTCCTGTAACCACAGGAGTGAACTGACGTAAACTATCAATGTCCTTACATCCACAGAGGAACATCGCGACCTTCAACTCATTGGTCATTTGGCCCAGACGCTCAGCCACAGCATCCCCCCCTTCAAGAGCCGGTCCTACAAACGGAAGGGCTGCACTGGCAGCACATGCACCCAAGGAGATGGATTTTGCGATATCCAAGCCTGTGCGTATTCCACCAGTAGCTATAATTGGAAGAGATACCTTACACTCGATGATACTTGCTACTGTAGGAATACCGAAATCCCAGAACAGTTCCCCAAGCATTTTAGATGGCGTGTCGGCACTATCAGTTGCGCGGTATACTTCAACCCCTGCCCAACTGGTGCCCCCGACACCTCCAATATCGATAGCTGATACACCGGCATCCTTCAAAAGAATGGCATCTTCCCGGGATATCCCTGCACCGGTCTCTTTTACGATGATGGGGAGTTTCAAGGAACAAATTTCCCGGATGGCTTCGAGACATCCCGATGCATCCCGATCACCTTCTGGCTGGATAGCTTCCTGCAGGAAATTCAGATGGATCGCCATTGCGTTCGCATCCAGCATCTCGACCAGCATTTCTATTTTTTCAATACCATATTCCTTTATCTGGGCAGCGCCCAAGTTTCCGTATATAAATGCATTGGGTGCTTCATCACGTACCACCCTGAAGGATGGCTCCTGGGATGGATCCTCTATAGCTGCCCTCTGGCTTCCAATCCCGATACCCACGCCCATAGCCTCTGCCGCCTGTGCAAGTGCAGCATTTACAGGTATCGTGTCAGGGTGTCCTCCGGTGATCGATGCGATCAGGAATGGAGCCTCCAGACGCTTGCCGAAGAGATCAATTGACAGGTCAATATTGTCCATGTTTATCTCAGGCAGAGCCCGATGTACCAGAGTCACATCATTAAATCCTGCGCTAACACCCCTAGATTCTACATGACGTTCTGCACATAGTTTCATGTGCTCTATCTTTCTCTGGGATGTGCTCATGGTAAACCATCATTGAATTTGTTTATCTGTTTTATTGCTGTGCCTATATTCTCGCCTCTCAAGAAGCTCAGGACATTGCCACCGACCCCTGCATTGAAGATATATGAAGTGGTACCTGATGTCCGGCATAGTTCAAGAAGCTCGAGGACCTTGCCAAGCATACCACCGGTTACATCAGTGCTCTGTGATGCACCAATATGTCGTTTCACCTGATCAAAATTATCGAGGGTGATGTCCGCCACCGTGTAGCCCTGACTGTCAAGGACCCCATCCTCGGCACTGCCTACACCGATACGGAATGCTCCCAGAGCAGCTCCAAGGTAGGAGACGATCTGATCACCAGATACAATGGACACTCCCAAAACCGTATCCATTACAACATCCCCATGCAATACAGGTACGAGACCATTGTCAAGCATGATGTGAATATTGTCCAGGAACATGTTCGTGATCCTACCATCTGATGATACCATGCAGTTCATGGGATGAACAGCGATCGCACGCACTCCTGCATCGTTCAGGGAATCTATTATCTTGTCACTCAATTCTTTTACCGATCGATGAGTGATGATGGCGCCTTCGGCATTGAATCTATCCACGAGTGAAAATCTTTTTGCTTGAGGATGCCCGAATGAACCTGCGCCGTGGATCACCACCAGTTTTCCTTCGTATATGGATATTTCACGTGCCAACCTTTTGATCTCATCCTTCTTTGCGAGACCATTGTCTGCATTCTTATCGGTGATGACACTTCCACCGATCTTCAATATAGTAATATGATCTGAATTGTTCATGTGCTTGAGTCCACCCTGAGACCGATTTTTGTCGTTTCCGTTATAATCGGATATCCACCTGCAGCTAGGATCGCATCTGCAACATTCTGCACATGCGATCGCTCCGCAAGTGCGATCATGCATCCCCCTCCCCCGGCACCGGTGATCTTGGCGCCCATAGCTCCGGCCGCAGATGCGGCATGGACCAGTGAGGAAAGCCGGGCGCTTCCTACGCCTATGGCAACCAGTAATCCCTGGTTGATGTTCATCAGATCCCCGATCTCCGAATAGGATCTGCTGTTCACCAATTCCTCACCACTGCTGGAGAGATTACCTATTGATGAGAGGATAGGAGATATTACATCCGGATAACGCTGGCGGAGGTCAGCGACACGTCCCACCAGTTCCCTGGTCGATGAGTATGTGTGCGTGTTCCCTATGATAATGCCACAATCCAGACTCTCCAGCGATCTTCGCTGAGGTATCCTGATCACACCACCCATAGTACACACATAGGTATCGGCAGGACTCGCAGCACCCTGTACACTCATTTCGATATCATGTCCCATGGATGCTATCGCTACATTGTCAAGACCACAATTATACATCACGTCCAGCGCCTTGATCGTGGCAACAGTAACCGCTGCTGATGATCCAAGACCCGATCCCACAGGGATATCCGATCTGATCGTGATCCGCAGGCCTTCGAATGATGCAAGTTCTGACATACGCTCAACTACTGCAGAAACATATGGGTGAATGTCATGATCCAGCCCGGTAGTACCAAGAACAGATTCTATCGCAACCCCATCGTGAGGCTCCACCATGACACGGGTTCTAATGTCCACTGCACAGCAGATCGCATTCTCACCGTAGACCACGGCATGCTCGCCGAACAGGTAAATCTTTCCGGGTGCGGAACAGGTGATCATGTTTTCAATCCATGTTTATATGTAAACGTCATTCCACAACAATTGCAGCATATCCAACGACTGCATTGGTATCCCCGGATACATCTCCACTTGTTGCATATTTAAGCAGTTCTGCGCCTCTGGCACCCATCGCCTGCGTGGCAGTAAGCATTGCCGCAATCGGACCATAGCCACATACACTAGCATTCATTTCGGCCCTGCGCCGGTATAACTCAGGTACATCCATATCCACAACTGCCTCGATCAGGTACTCATCGATACGCTGTGCAACCTCCTGGGATTGATAGTGAGTGAAATCGCTGGATGCGATGAATGATACGTTCTTTCCAAGCTCCTTGGTTGCCCTAGCGACCTCTGTGCCCACCTCTACAGCCGTCTCCTCATCCTGCAGACCCATGCATATCGGAAGGATCTTGAAGGGGTTCTTGAAACGATGCTGCAGGAACGGTATCTGCACCTCAATGGAGTGCTCATACCGGTGTGCGATCTCATCCATATCTATAATGGTGCCTGCGAGACATCTACCCAATTCCACATCTGTCTCGACCTCTCCAAGAGGCGTGGACCAGACATCCTGTGATACTGATACTGCAGACCCATATCCAGTATGGTTCGGCCCGAAGATCACATACGTATCTGCTTTGATCAGATGTGCATACGAATGCGCAGCCACTGCACCAGAATATACATATCCTGCGTGTGGAACAACTGCACCGATGGCATTACAGTCTGATACCTCTACATTGCTGAAACAACGTCTCAATTCTTTTTTGAGACCTTTCTCACCCGATGGATAAAATTGACCGGCAACTGTTGGTTGTCTCATACTACTGATCACCCCATATCAAAAATGAGCCTATCTACATAAGTAAGTAATATGCCATGAAGGAATAGGGATATGTCTGATATATCAGATCCCCGCTTCAAAATCGCTCAGCTCATAAGTGAAAGGAATGCCCTTCTCCTTTGCAATTTCTCGTGCAAGCAGCCAGTAGACCAGAGAAAGTGCTTTGCGACCCTTATTGTTGGAAGGGATCACAAGATCCACATTGGATGTCATGTTGTTAGTATCACACAACGCGACCACAGGGACACCATTACTCACGGCCTCCTTAATCACCTGGGCATCTCCAGATGGATCTGTTACGAGCACAACATCTGGCTCATAGAATCCTTCTAGGGAGGGGTTTGTAAGTGTTCCAGGAATGAAACGTCCTACAATGGACTTGGCTCCGATTGATTTAGAGAACTTTGTTGCAGGGAATTGACCATATTGACGTGCAGAGGCTACAAGTATTCTGGACTGATCATATTTGGACAGGAAATGTGCGACTTTTTTGATCCTATCGTCCGTTGACTGGATATCAAGGACATAGAGACCATCTGTGCGGACGCGGTATACGAACTTAAGCATATCCTGAGTCTTCTGCTGGGTCCCAATATGCACACCTGCGGCCAAGTATTCGTCGATCGGAATAAGAGATGTTGCTAATGCGCCCTCTTTATGTTCAGACCCTGGTGTACTTTCTGTCTCATCAGCCTCTGCAGGCTTTAATTTTTCGACTATAGTTTGTTCAATATCTTTATCCGTTGTTTCTTCCATGCACTCACCTCATATAGCTCTCTTTACTGTGATCGGAATCACACCCTTTTCAAATTCCAATGTAGCAATGTACAGGGAATCATTGCTGTCTGTATCTATCAGGACAGGAGCCTCCATTGATATCTGGAGAGACCTTGCACCAATGACCCTTGCACGTTCATATCTGGTATATTTCTCATTGATCAACTGATCACCTTATATGACCCACATATAGTAAAGACATGAATATAATTACATAAATGGCCCGTCATGAACCAAGAATAGCATTTGTTCATTAATTTCATATAAATATATAATATCATTCGGAATCCCTCCGACCATGGTCAACGTTCAATACAATAACTCCATTGACAGTCCCTTAATATAGGAAATGGGACCGCTGAGATTTGAACTCAGGTACCGGCGTGATTCGCACATATTATAATCCATAATATGAGTCCCGAACGCCGAAGGATGGTCCAGGCTACCCTACGGTCCCTTACTGGTATGGTGCCATTATATCGACAAGTTCCACATGAGCCAGGAAGATACGTCTGCAACAGTACCTTGTGATACCAAGATCATCAAGGACAGCTGCTTTATCTTCGCCATCGGCGACGCGTCTCTTGTAGTCTTCCCAGCTACTTGCAATTACCTTTCCGCATGTGAAACAGCGAACTGGAAACATGTGGAACTTACCTCACCTATAGGATTTCTGATATCTCGCACGTGCACCAGGTCCACCGAACTTCTTGGATTCCTTCTGTCGGGAATCGTTCACCAGTAAACTACGATCATATGTCATGAGGGTATCACGGAGCTCAGTATCGTTGGTCCATTCAACAAGACCTCTTGCGATTGCGGTCCTTATGGCATTCGCCTGACCAATGATGCCTCCTCCACGGACATTTACGTCGATATCAAGGCCTGACACTACATCGCCTGCCAACAGGAGTGGCTCAAGTATTTTGAGCTTCGCGAACTCAGGATCATATATCTCAACGGGTTTTTTGTTGATCCTTGTCCTACCCTTGCCTTTGCTGACCGTTGCGCGTGCTATAGCGGTCTTGTTCTTACCGGATGAGTTTATAACTTTAGTAGACATGAATAATTCTCCTTAGAAGTTTGAGCCTAGCTTGTGGCTGACATCCCCGATCCTCAAATATTTGCTTGAACTTAACCGGTTCATATCTGCTCCCTCTACCGTGGTGAGTTCCAAACCTTTCAATTCTTCAGGAACACCCACATACACCTTCAAGCTTGCGAGAGCATCTCGGCCCCTTGCCCGCTTGTATGGCAGCATACCCCTGACGGTCCTTTTTAGAATTCGTTCTGGCCTTTTGGGGAAGTAGGGACCAAACTCGCGTGTACCCATATCCCTGATTTCTTTATATTCTCTAAAGGTCGTGACCTTTGAACCAGATATCACCGCTTTCTCTGCGTTTACAATGTGTATACTCTCGCCTTCCAGCAGCCTCTTTGCAACAATACTTGCAAGCCTTCCCATAATAAGTCCATCTGCATTGATTACCGTCATTAGAAACACCTACTTTACCTCATGATCCTGATTCCGGAACCATCTGGATTTTCATCCAGTACCTGCTCGATGGTCATGCACTTGCCACCAGCACTGATGATCTTGTCCTGTGCTACTGCGCTAAAACCCAGTGCTCCGACGATCACCGCGTGACCAAGTACACCCGCACCCAGTACCTTACCAGGCACCAGTACCATTTGTTTCTCTTTTGCGTATCTGTTAAGCTTGCTCAGGTTCACCTGCGCATAATTCCTCTTTGGTGCCTCAAGTCTCATTGCAATATCTCTCCAGATCGGTGCGTCATTCACACGTGCTGTTTCTTTAAGCACCGCGATCAACGATGGGATCCTTGGATTTGCCTTCCGTGATATATTACTCTGTGTCCTCTTACTCATAATGTCCCTCCGCAAGACAATATTCTTACTCACGCAATACTGCGTTCGAACATTCATTCGATAGATGATCCAATAAATAAATTGGAGTGCCTCTTAATTACACTACTAATACATAAAGATTATGCGAGACTTAGACCCCTCCGATAACATCCTCATATACCTGTCCATAGAGATCATCGACGTTGCATCCCATCTCGCGGGCCACCAGCAGAGCAGCAACCTCTATCCCCACGAGGTCGGACAGCTGTGATTGCCTTTCATTGATCGATGATGCGACCTCTTTTGCACCCATGCCTGTGCAAGCCGAGATAACATCCAACAGATGATCAATAAGAGCTTTCTCCCTGAACATATCTTCAGATGGTTTGAATCTTGGAGGAATATTTACACTGACAGGATCAATAGTTAACATTAATTTACCATCCTCTATTTTCAGGAGCGACGCACGTATCGCCATATCCCTTACCCGGCATGCCTGTTCAGGTGACATCCATTTCAGATCAAAGGACAGTGCAAACTCAAAATCCTTGATGGGAAGGGACTGCGTGGCATTGTTCTTGAACGGTGTCGCAACAACGTAGGTCAGATCGCTCATCAGGCACCACGCCGCAATTCATCAATGATGGTATCCGCTACCCTGCCGCACTCGATACGACCAGGTCCATCAATATGATTGATGCGAAAGGTAAGGATCTCGGACTCCAGCACAGCTCTGACAAGGAAAATATCGCCCCTGAAAGGGACACGATTATACTTCCCATCCAGATAACTGTACTTCAAGTTCACTCTGAAATCTACGATGCCTTCCGTGTTTATCGTATCGACAATGGAATCAACGTTCTTGTAGTCCAATGGCGAGAAATCCACACCATTGATCACGATCTCCACACCGATCTCCCTCTTTGCCTGTATACGATGCCCACGCTGGGTTATTGATTCTGTGATGAACATGCCGAACTTCCCATTCATGTTTGCCATCACCTTAACAAGATAGGGCATATCCAGATAATAGCGGTGTCTCTGCTCGAACTGTACCTCGCGGTTTGGGAAACGGCGATATATCCTTTTTCGCATCATGTGTAGTGGTTATCTGGTACGGATTGGTATAGTTGCATGCCCGATGAGATCAGATCGTTAGAGTGTGATCAGTTTTGCATCAATGATGCCGTTAATGTTGCGCATTTCATCCAGAACACTCTCTGACACCTCTGAATCCACATTTAGCGTCATAATCGTCTTGCCACCAATTTCCGCACGACCAACCTGCATACCGGAGATATTGATATCATTATTCCCAAGGGTCATGCAACATGGACCGATAACATTAGGACGGTTGATATGATAGGACACGATCATGTAACCTGTAGGTACGATGTCCACATGCTGTTCATCGATCATGATGATCTTTGGTTCATCTCCCGCAACAGCTCCTGTGACGGACTTTGATATCGAGTCCTTAACAAGCTTGATACTGAGACTGGACGGGTATTCCACAGACCTCTCGGACTTGCTCTCAATGACATCAATGTTGCGGGACTTTGCCAAGGATGGTGCATTGACATAGTTGACAGCCGAACCGAGTACGGTTTCAAGCACACCCTTGACCGCCGCCACTGTGACCGGCCGGACATCCTTGTCGGACACCTCTCCATAATAGGAGATCTCGATCGTATCATAGTTCCCATCCATCAATTGTGCCACAACACTACCCATGGTCTCGGCAAGGTCAAGATAGGGAGATAGCAATGACATGATCTCAGGCTTGATCGAGGGGATGTTAATAGTATTCTTTGCCTGGCCACCGTGCAGCACCGATATGATCTCTTCCGCCACAGCAACAGCAACGTTGACCTGTGCTTCGGCCGTAGATGCACCCAGATGAGGCGTTACTATGGCATTGTCCAGATGCACGAATGGACACTCGTTCGGTGGTTCACTGGTGAACACATCCACGGCAGCTCCGGCGATCTTTCCATCTTTCAGGGCATCGGCCAGTGCCTGCTCGTTGATGATGCCTCCCCGTGCACAGTTGATCACACGTGCGGTTGGTTTCATGAGTGCGAACTCCGCGGCATCGATAATGTTACGGGTCTCCTTGATCAGGGGCGTGTGTACGGTGATGTAATCAGCCCTGGATGCAATATCCTCCACCGATGTCATTTCTACACCTATATCTTTGGCCTGCTCCTCTGAGATGAACGGATCGTAGGCAAGGATATTCATGTCCATACCCTGGGCACGCCGTGCCACCTCGGCACCTATGCGACCAAGACCGATCACACCAAGTACCTTATTATTGACCTCAACACCCATGAACTTCTTGCGCTCCCATTTACCTGCCTTAAGCGATGCATTGGCCTGTGGAATATTGCGGGACATTGACAGCATCATTGCGATGGTGTGTTCCGCAGCCGAGAGCATGTTGCCCTCCGGTGCGTTTACCACAATGATGCCCTTCTCAGTGGCCGCAGGGATGTCGATATTATCTACCCCTACACCAGCACGTCCGATGATCTTCAAGTTCTCCGCTGCCCCGACCACCTTACGGGTGACCTGTGTACCGCTGCGAATGGCCAGGGCATCATATTCCCCGATAAGCCCTACAAGTTCATCCTCGGACAGTCCTGTATTGACATCGACTGTGAAATGCTCCTGAAGTTTTGACACCCCTTCCTCTGATAATGAGTCACTGACTAACACTTTCATCTTGAGATTCTCCATATAGACTTTCCATTGATAATGATAGTAATGCAAACGACCAAATAAGTATTAAGTGCACCTACCATCACTTTGATGATAATGATATGCTACCCACATACAATGATTAATGCATCCTTATAAATATATCTACCCATATGAACGCGGACGTTTTTAGATATGTGTCGGAGAGTATGTTCGGACCTGCTAATCAGAAACCTTTTTATTAAACACCCACATTAAGACATTCCATATTAATGCAATTAATACAGGCTATCGTTACAACATTCATTTGATCAAGAGGAAGCGTAATGGACAAGATAAAAATCGCAATTGCAGGGATTGGCAACTGCGCAAGTTCACTGATCCAGGGTCTTGAGTACTACAAAGATAAAGATGCAGAGGATGCCATAGGGTTGATGCATTGGGACATAGGTGGCTACAGACCCTTCGATATTGAAGTTGTTGCAGCTTTCGACATCGATGAAAGAAAGGTTGGAAAGGACGTTTCAGAAGCGATCTTTGCACCTCCAAATTGCACCACCGTATTCTGTACGGATGTACCTGCTACAGGTGTGAATGTCAGTATGGGCAAATTGCTGGACGGCGTATCCGAGCACATGATGGAATACGAGGATAAATTCAGGTTCGTGCCCTCCAACGACAGCGATTCCACAAAAGAGGATATTGTCAAGATCCTCAAGGATTCAAGAGCAGAGATGCTCCTGAACTTCCTTCCTGTAGGCTCTGAGACAGCATCCTGTTTCTATGCAGAATGTGCTCTGGATGCCAGTATTGCGTTTATCAACAACATGCCGGTCTTTATTGCAAGTAATCCGGAGTGGGCCAAGAAGTTCGAGCAGAAAGGGTTACCCATCATCGGTGATGATATCAAAGCACAGCTCGGTGCCACCATCACACACCGAACCCTGACAGAACTGTTCCAAAAGCGCGGTGTCAAACTGGAGAGGACATACCAGCTCAACACTGGCGGCAACACTGACTTTTTGAACATGCTCAACCGTAGCCGGCTCTCATCCAAGAAGACCTCCAAGACCGAGGCTGTCCAGTCCGTCCTGGAACAGCGCCTGGATGATGAGAACATCCATATAGGACCCAGCGACTACGTCCCCTGGCAGAAGGATAACAAGGTCTGCTTCCTGCGAATGGAGGGCAAGCTTTTCGGTGATGTGCCCATGAACCTGGAAATGCGCCTTTCCGTTGAGGACTCCCCCAACTCCGCAGGTGTGGTCATCGATGCCATCCGCTGCAGCAAGCTGGCCCTTAAGCGAGGCACCGCAGGCATACTGTACTCCCCTGCGTCCTACTTCATGAAACATCCGCCCAAGCAGTATCCGGACAGTGAAGCCTACCAGATGACCAACGATTTCATCGAAGGCAAACGAGAACGGTAAAGTAATTATGGGAGAAACTTGAGCACAGCATGGTCCATAGACCGTATCTACGGCGTGGACTTCAGCGGCTCAAATATCGCGTGTCGCAAGATATGGATTATGCTGTGGCATGGCCCATA
>CAYRGB010000024.1:0-10596 GCA_964423715.1 uncultured Methanosarcinales archaeon
GGTGATATTGTGTATGGTCCATTTATATGGACGTTGGAGAACAAGGCGTCTGTCTCATGGATAGCACGCTTCTCGCTGGTTAGGATGTAGTAATTGTTCGCATCCTCTGGCCATGTATTTTCGCTACCAGGAAGTGCCCCCAGGACGACCTGCGTATCTGAAGGGATCTCTATCTCAATGTTGATTATCGTGCCGGCACCCCGCAGTGTCATCTGCTGAGCGTTGGATGTGATCTTTGACAGGGCAGCGTCTGTGTGGTGCATGTCGGTTACATCCTTCAGGTCAAGTACCGCGGTAGTGAACAGTGCCATAAGCATCAGTATCAGCAGGGCTGCCACTGTGAACCGCATGGGTAGCGCATCAGCCGCCTCCTCATCATGACAGAGTCCTGCCGGATCGAATACCCACATTCTCATCGTGTGATATGACGTATCGTTTCCTCAAGGCTTAGCTGGGTCTGCTCGCCGGTACGCATGTCCTTCAGGGTCACCTGTCCGGCTTCAACCTCTCGCTTGCCAACGATCACAGCATAATCGGCATTCATGTTATTGGCATGTGATAACTGTGCCTTGAAGTTCCGCTTCATAATATCCAGGTACACGGGCATTGTTTCTCTCATCGTGGTGGCGACCCTGATGGCATCAGGGCGCGTATCACCGGTAGCAATGACCACGACATTCGCAGCATGGTCCGGCTCGATCTCGCAGATCTCCATTATGCGATCAAAGCCAAGACCAAACCCCGTAGATGGGACATCCCCCCCGCCGAAGAGCTGGATCAGCTGGTATGACCCGCCGCCACATATCTGGTTCTGGGCTCCGAGCCCCTCGGCATAGATCTCGAACACCATGCCGGTGTAATAATCAAGTCCTCGTGCGATCCCGAAATCGATGTTGTAGCTGATCCCATAGGCATCAAGGAGGGTCAGCAGTTCCTCGAAATGGTCAAGTTCCTCGATCTTCCCGGTGATCTGGCGAGCCTTTACGACCGCATCCTCTCCGCTTAGGCAGATCAATTCCAGCAGGTTGCGGCGCAGGTCTGCACTGGCATTGATGGCCTCCAGATACTCATCCAGTCCTGCATCATCCTTTTTGTCCACGAGTCGCATGATCGTCGTCTGCTCCTCGCTGTCAAGGTCCTGCAGGATGTGTCGTATAATGCCCAGATGCCCGACATGCAGGTCGCCCCGAATGCCCGCAGCCATGACCATTTCTGATGCAAGTGCGATGACCTCGGCATCGGCATCTGTCAGTTTGCTCCCAATAACTTCCACTCCGAATTGCCAGAACTCCCTGAACCGTCCCTTCTGTGGCCTCTCATAACGGAAACAGTTCTCAAAATAGAATAATTTGAGTGGTCGTGGGGTGGCCTGGAGCTCATTGACGTACATTCGCATCACCGGAGCGGTCAATTCCGGGCGCAGGGTCATCTCCCGGTCGCCTTTATCTTTAAAATTGTACAGTTCCCCAACGACCCCTTCGCCGGACTTGAGGGTGAACAGGTCAAGTTTCTCGAATGTGGGAGTGATAATCTCATGATACCCCCAGTTGTCCACAACCCGTCGCATTATACCTTCTACATGTCTGCGACGTGCGGTCTCTTCTGGAAGGAAATCCCTTGTACCTCTTGGCTTGCTGATTTTCATTTTTGATCGTACCTGGTGATCGGAACGGTTCGTATATGTGTTATCTGGTGGGTAATTTAAGAATGTTCTATTTTATTGTTTCGATCACTTCTAACGTCGAGGTATATGACAGATATACCATCATTACATATATTAACAGGAATCCCCATTAGCATTTATCGGTATGCTCCCTGAAACCTGCGAACCCTATGAACAGATCATATATGGAACCATCCTGTATGGTGATGAGTTTGACCCTATCAAAGGGTACGTCTGCATAGATGATGGTATCATTACCGAGGTGGGTGAGGAATCTACCTCTTCTGACAATATCATCGCTCCCTGTTTTGTCAATGCCCATACCCATATTGGAGATTCCGTATGCAAAGACCCCCCTATTGGGAACAGCGATGGTATCTGTGTCCAGCGGGATTTGGACCAGCTCGTTCGCCCGCCGCACGGGCTGAAACATCGTATCCTCTCCAGTACTCCAGATCATGTCCTTATACAATACATGCGGGCCAGCATCATGGACATGCTGTCTACCGGTACCTGTGCATTTGCCGATTTCAGAGAAGGTGGTGTTGTGGGAGTTATGGCCTTAAAGGAGGTGCTCAAGGGGGCGTGTATTGATAGTCTTATCCTTGGGCGGCCCGCCTCCACAGAGGGTATGCTGGAAGATGTCCTCTCAGAGGTCGATCGGGTACTGAGGAACGGTGATGGTCTTGGGATGAGTGGGGCTGATGATATGGATATGATATTGCTCAGACAGGCATCGGCTCGTGCAAAGAGATGGAAGCGTACCTTTGCCATTCATGCAGGGGAGAAGGTCAGAACGGATATTGATGATGCCCTGTCGCTTGAGCCGGATATGCTCATTCACCTGACACAGGCCGATACTGCGGATATTAATGCGGTGGCAGATGCCTCGGTCCCGGTGGTGGTTTGCCCGAGGTCGAATTTCATTACCGATGTGGGCATGCCACCGGTTCGCAGGATGCTTGAAGCGGGTATTACTGTTGCTGTGGGGACGGATAATGTGATGTTGAACTCTGTTAACATGTTCTCGGAGATGGAATTCCTGTCAAAGGTGTTTGGTCTGGATGACAGGCAAGTATTTAAGTTGTGTACGCTTAATGGGGCCTCAACATTGAGACTTGACAGTGTTGGTTCAATAAAAGATGATAACAGGGCATGTATAATGATACTGAACGGTAGGTCCAATAACCTGATGGGAGTTCAGGATCCCCTTAGTGGGATAGTCAGAAGGGCCAGGCCCGATGACATATTATCGGTAATCCGTCCATGCAATAGTATATAACAATACGAGGGTAATTTATGAAAAGTGAACTGTACCGGAATATTTTGATTGCCACAGATGGTTCTGAGCAGAATAAAAAGGCTGTTTCCTACGGCATCGAGCTTGCACGCTTGAGCGAGGCGAAAGTGTATGTTGCCTACGTTGTAGACACTGCTGCGTTCGCTTCTATACCAATGGATGCCGGATGGGAGATGATGTACGAAATACTTGAGAAGGAGGGCAAGGACGTTGCCAGCACGGTAGAGGCCTTGGTGATGGAGGCAGGTTTGGAGGTCGAATCCATGGTTCTGGAAGGTCATCCAAGTCATGAGATCATTGAGTTCGCAGAGAACAATGACATCGACCTGATAGTGATGGGTACGCTTGGTAAAAGTGGATTGGACAGGTTCCTGCTTGGAAGTGTAGCTGACAAGGTCACCAGGAACTCAAAGGTACCTGTCCTCGTGATACGGGGAAATGGCGCCAAAGAATAATTATGCGATCGAGGTTTTAAGAACATGCCAGAAAACACGCTTATCAAAGATATAATGGTCACGGATGTAGCATGTACAACCCTACCCGGTTCCCGCGACGAGGTCCTTGAGATATTAAAGGACAAAAAAATCTCAGGTGTACCGGTATTGAGGGATAACAAGGTCGTAGGGGTTGTAAGTCGAAGTAACCTGTTGAAGAACCCGGAAGAAGAGCAGATCGCATTGATCATGGTACGTGATCCGATCGTCATCGGACCAGACAGTACCATCGTCGAAGCAGCTAAACTGCTCGTTGGTCATGGTTTCAGACGATTGCCTGTGGTCGATGGGGAACATCATCTACTAGGACTGGTAACGGTGGCAGATATCATAGGGAGTATGGCATCCCTGGACATTACTGAACCCATAGGGTACTATCTTCAGACGGGCATTAGTCCTGTTTGGTGTGATACTCCATTGACCGTGGTTGCACGTAACATGGAAATGGGTCACGTGAAGGCTGCACCCGTGATCGATTCGGATCTAAATTTGGTGGGCATCATCTCTGATCGCGATATTATCGGTGCCAGTGTGATCGAGGATACTGTGGAAATGTCCGATATGTCCGCGGGTTCCGATGACGATGCATGGACCTGGGAGTCCATGAGAGATACAATGAGCATCTATTACAGTGTCTCAAGGATCAAGGTCCCACCGATCCCTGTGAAGGATGTGATGGTCAAGGAACTGATCACTGCCTCGAACAATACGGGAGTCAGTGACTGTGCCCTAAAAATGAGGCGGAGCAAGATCGATCAGATACCGGTTATGAACTCAAATGATATTTTCCTGGGTCTTCTCAGGGACAGGCATCTCCTGAAAGCACTTGTCAAGAACTAATATTTCCGTGGGGGTTGTGGATGCGACAGGTTTTATTCCTGTCCGTCTTCACAGATTGCTAAGGAACGGAAATGGATATGGTTTCCTTATTCCTGCAATAAATATGTATACATATTTCGAGATGTAGGTTCACACCATGGACAGGCCATTTACTTTCATCAATTCGGCGATGTCTGCGGACGGAAAGATATCGACGAAACAGAGAAAACAGGTCAGAATATCCGGCGATGTGGATTTTGATCGGATGGATGAGCTTCGGGCAACGTCTGATGCTGTGCTGGTAGGTATCGACACCGTTCTTGCGGACGATCCAAGCCTGACAGTAAAGTCCAGTGCACGCCGGGCTGCCCGTAGGGATGATGGGATGGCCGAAGATCCTGTCAGGATCATTGTGGACAGCCATGGCAGGACACCGCTGGATGCTGATATTTTTAATAAGGGCAGTGGCAGGAGACTGATTGCAGTTTCAAAGGCAGCCCCACACGGCCGTGTGGAGTCCCTCAGACAGAAGGCGGAGATCGTGGTTGCTGGTGAGGACCGCGTCGATCTTGAGGAACTTGTCCGTCGATTGAAGAACATGGGTGTTGATCGTCTGATGGTCGAAGGTGGTGCGACCCTGAATTGGGGATTGCTGTCCCACGGTTTGGTGGATGAGATATACACATTTGTTGGGAATATGATCATTGGTGGAGGGAGTGCACCAACGCTTGTGGACGGTACTGGTTTTGCTGAGGACAAGTTACTTGAACTGGACCTCCTCTCGGCTGAGAAAATGGAAGATGGGATGCTCCTGAAATGGCACGTAACCTCTTGATTCTGAAGTCAGTACTTCATCATTCTTATTTGTTACGGAATTGGATAACTATGGTTTTTTGCTGTGTCAGATGCGGTTTTGTGGCAATATTCACAAACCATACATAACCTTTAAATCAGGTGAGGTGTAACTTGGACCGAAAAGGTGTTGAATCCATGAGATCAATAATCGTTCTAGTTATCATTTTTGGTGTATTAGCAGGTGGCTGTATTAGTGGTACGAATGTTACGAAAACCGGCGCAGAGAGTATTTCAATCCCAGTGACAGATATGCAGCAGATCAATGAGTCCCTTGAAGAGGGACCTGTACTGCTCAAGATCGGTGCAGAATGGTGCCCACCCTGTCAGGAACAAGATCCTATTATCGATGCCCTTACGGAGGAATATAAAGGCAGGGCGGCTGTGATGCACATTGATACCGACGCCAGTTCGGAACTGGCGATGATCTTCAATGTTTATTCCATTCCTGATTCCTGTGTGATCGTAGATCGGGAAGAAGGACAATATGTGTACATGGGATTGGATGGTATCACGGATAACACCCGGGAACGTGTGCGTTTCCTGGGATTAACGAACAAGCAGATACTTGCAACAACCCTTGATCACGCCATAGAGTTGAGGGCAAACCAGTCGAAGGTTGATTGATCGATTGATTGGCTGAGGATAATTCATGGATCTAACAGGAGTTACCCCGATAGCAATTTTTGTAGCAGGTATCATCAGTGTGTTCTCTCCCTGCGTCCTTCCCCTGCTTCCGGCAATACTTGCCTATTCCACAGAAAAGGGATCGCTCCGGCCGCTGGCTATCGTTGTTGGTCTGTCGCTCTCCTTTATCACCATGGGGATCGCCACATCGATGGTTGGAGCGGTGTTCCGTCAGTACCTTGCCTATCTGAGCATTGTCGCTGCTGGTGTGATCATCGTCCTGGGAATATCCCTTGTTTTTGAGCTCGGCATGCCCCAGTTCCTGTCCTCCCTATCTAATTTGCATATGGAAGGCAAAGGATTGCTCGGTGGCCTGTTGCTGGGTCTGTCCCTTGGGGTCATATGGATGCCCTGTGTAGGACCCATACTTGGCGCAATCCTCACTCTGGTGGCTGTCGAGGGTGACATTATATACGGTGCCCTGATGCTCTTCATCTATTCACTGGGGTTTGCTATCCCTATGCTGTTGGTCGCCTATTCAGCGAGCTTCTCGTCTGCCAGGCTGGGTGCAGTGTCCCGTTATGACATTGCGATCAAAAAGATAGCAGGGGTGGCCCTGATCGCCGTTGGTGTGTGGATGCTATACACGAGTCCACTGGTGGCCATGCTGTAATATCGAGATGATCAGGTGTGTTCTGTAAGCATTGTCTCGATCTGCTGGAACTGATCCCCGGGATCGTGGAAGTCTCCACGTCCGGATAATGTTTGTTCATGACCTTCATCAGGTGGGAAACAGTTGAAAAGAAATTTGGATCTCCGATAAGACCGAATGCCACAGTACCATCCCGGGCATGCTGAGCCACGATCTCAGCGTTATTTTTCCAGATGGCATTAAGGACGTCGTAGTTCCTTAGCATGGGGAAGTCCAGAACCTCTGCATCAGCATATGGGGCCACCAGGTCCGCTGCCATGCGTCCCGGGACATATACCATGTCGCTGTTCTTCAAGACCTCGACTGCTCTCAATGTTAGAAGTTCCGGGTCACCCGGTCCGAGTCCTACTCCTATCAACATTTTTATATCTCCTGTTATTCTGTTAGTGTGATCCGTTCTGTAATTTCCCGACGATGATATACACAGGATTCTCTGGTTTGAACATTGTTTCCCCGGTGATGGGATGTCCGCGTGAGAGTGCGACATGCACGACCTCGCTGAACATTCCGAGTTCCTTCATATTGTTCATCACAGCTACGACCGTTTCGATGCGGACCGCATTCACAACGATGTTGCGTGCTTTTTTCTGATACAGTACGTCCAGTATATTGGCTATATTCTTTGTTCCACCGACGAATGCACAGTCGATAGTTCCAACATTTGCTATTTCCTGTAACACTTCAGCCGATTCCCCGTGAACAAGGGTTACATTCTCGACATTGAAGTTCTCAAAGTTCTGGGCTGCGACTTCGAACGCCTTCTTACGTGCATCGATCGCAAATATTTTCAGGTCCGGCTTGATTGTTGTTGCAGCAATGGATACTGCACCTGTGCCACACCCTATGTCAAAGAATGTATCTGCCATACACAAATCAAGTTTAGACAATGAGATGGATATGATCTCTGGCTTTGTTGGGCCTCAGCCTATGTGTAATAGCTCTTGCATAATTATCACAAGTAAAGTTAATTGGAGTTAATTAGATATACTAGGTACCTACTAGAACTTGTTACATAAAAGCTTGTTGTAATAGGTTGTTGTACATGATAGAAAATAACGATCCCAAATATCTACTGGTGCTCGGAACTGCTTCCCATGTGGGTAAAAGTGCGATAGTGACAGCTCTTTGTAAGATCCTGTCTGCGAAACACAGGGTTGTACCCTTCAAGGCGCAGAACATGAGTCTAAACTCCTGGATCACACTGGATGGCAAGGAGATCGGCATCGCCCAGGCGATACAGGCCAAAGCTGCCGGGATCGAACCCACAGCAGATATGAACCCTGTTCTCTTGAAACCAAAGGGAGACAGGGTTTCCCAGGTGATCATTATGGGTGAGCCGTATGCTGATAAGAGTGCTGGCTCCTACTATGAGTCCATTGAGGAAACACACGATGTTCTCCGGGGTGCTCTTGAGCGGCTGGGCAATGAATACGAGATCATAGTGATGGAGGGGGCAGGTGGTGCTGCGGAGATCAATCTCTATGAGCGCGACATCGTCAACATCGGGACGGCACGGCTGACCAGTGCTCCCATCATTCTGGTGGGAGATATTGAGCGTGGGGGGGTCTTCGCAAGCCTGTACGGTACCATCGAGCTGTTGCCCGAGGACGTGCGTCGCAACGTGCGTGGTCTCATCATCAACAAGTTCAGGGGCGATCCCGATATCCTCCGCCCCGGGGTTGAGGAGATCGAGGATCGGACCGGTATTCCGGTCCTGGGCGTGGTTCCATATTCCACCCTGCGAATCCCGTCCGAAGATTCTGTATCGATTGATGATAAATCCGCAGACTCAAGTGAGTCCAATGACACGGCTTCCAGTGTGGAGATCGCTGTTATACGTTTCCCGTGCATATCCAATTTCACGGATTTCGAGCCCCTCGAATCCCTGGTTCGGGTTCGTTATGTGGGTCTCGATGAAAATCTGGGCGATCCGGATGCTGTGATCCTGCCTGGTACCAAGAACACCATTGGGGATCTAAAGGAACTCATGCACAGCAAAATGGCCGATCAGATCAAGCAGCTCTCTGGTAAGGTTCCTATCCTCGGAATATGCGGCGGTTACCAGATGCTTGGCAAACATGTTATCGATTCAGGCATTGAGGATGGCGAAGCGGCTCGTTTTGATGGTCTTGGACTGTTGGATATTGAAACTGTATTTGATACGTATGAAAAAAGGACCGTTCAGGTGACCAGGGTGGTGAATTATGGAAGCCAGATATTTGACCCAATCGAGGGTGAGAGCATATTTGGATACGAGATTCACATGGGCATGACGGATTCTAAGGACCCGGTATTTGGGGATGACGGATGTGTAAATGACTCCGGTCTTGTGATCGGTACATACCTGCATGGTTTGTTTGAGAATGAGAACGTGCGCAGGGCACTGGTCACATATCTCCTGAACAAAAAGGGTCTTGATTATCCCGATGAGATCATTTTTGAAAAGGATCCGTATGAGGAACTGGCAGAGATGGTACAGAACCACCTGGATATGAATAAGGTCTATGAGATCATAGGAATTGGGTTGCAGGACAGATGATCCTTATAGAAAGTTTCATCTGATCTATCTTCCAACATCTATGGAAAATAATGTAAAGAACTCTTAACAAACCTAACCTTGATATCATTAAATAGTTTCAACTTATCTTTAAATAGATAGAACATGGACAATGTTGATATTTTCAATGAGGTAAAGAATGATGTACAGGGAATCTACCGCTCCCGGCTCCAGATTCAGGTACTCCTGTCCCTGCAGAATGGCAAAGAATCTCTTGCAGAGTTGCGGGATGTAACCGGTAGTTCATCCCAGGCACTGATTCCCAAGATCCGGATATTGGAAACAAAGTTACTGGTCATACCTGCGGATCATGGGTATTACCTGACCCCAATGGGAAAAGTGGTTGCTAATAAGATATCTGATTCTGTGGTTACCATGGGTGTGCTCGAAAAGTTCAAGTCATTCTGGAAAGAGCATTATTTGGAGGGGATCCCACCCTCTCTGCGAAACGAGATTGGTTGCCTGTACAATTCCGAGATTATCAGTGATACATCTGTAGAGATATTCAATGTATACAACAATTACCTGAAAATACTAAATGAGGCGGATCAGATCCATGGTGTCACATCTATCATGGGTGAAGGGCATGCCAAGATGCTGGCACAACGGGTGTCGAAAGGGGTTCCAGTGGAATTGATCATAACCCCGGATGTTGCCAGGGTACTTAAGAAGCCTCCATATCGTGATTCGATCGATACACTCAATGGATTTTCGAACTTTAAAATAATGGTATGTGACGTTGACCTCATGACCGGGTTCACTGTTACCAACAAGTGCATTTCCCTTGGTTTGTATCGTAGCGACGGTGTGACGTATGACACCACAACAGATCTTTTCAGCTACGACGAAATGGCCATTGGATGGGGAGATCGACTATTTGATCACTACTGCAGCAGGTCAAGGGTACTGCAACTTTGATATGTCCATAGGTTTGTTGCACAGTACTTTTCAGTATGAGTATACTCTGGACTCTTTTTCACGAATGTTGGCATCGTCATTCAGTGATCTATTGATCAGTGTAGATAGTATCGAATTCAGTTTTTCTATATTTACAGGTTTAGTAAGGTACTCATCGGCTCCTGCGTCAATTCCTTTCTTCATGTCTGAACTGTTGGAAAGGGCAGAATACATGATTATCGGAATGGACATGGTTTTCATATCACTTTTAAGTATTTTACAGACCTCATAACCGGTCATATCCGGCATCATTATATCGAGGATGATTATGTCTGGTTGCTCAGATCTTACCTTATTAAGTGCTTCACGCCCGCAGTAGGCAGGTATGGTGTTGTAGCTCTTTGACAGAAATATTTGAAGAAGTTCTACAGTATCTGGTTCATCATCCACAATAAGTACTTTTGAACCCGTTTTTTGTCCCATGCACTCAAATCCTTAAAGATGAGTCAGTGTTGTCATAATAACCATATTATAGTTTATCTCATATACATTTCTTATTGTGGGGAATCTTAATTGTTCATATTAATATTAACTGTCGGAATTAATGTGTATATCATGTTATCCACTTTGATGTATTATGAGTGGATATACAGAATTCAATAGGACAGTTAAATT
>CAYRGB010000024.1:10606-10885 GCA_964423715.1 uncultured Methanosarcinales archaeon
CTCTGCCGTTCCTATGCCTACATTTGTTCCGACAGTTAAATTTGAAATAGTATCGATTGTCGACCTTCTTATTTACGCCTCGATATATCTTTCCCTCGCCGGTGTGGCAATGGGATACATATCCTGTATACTACATGGGATTCCCTTCGACTGGCAGGTGTTTGCTGTGATGTTCCTTGTGACGTACTCCGTGTATAACATTGATAGGAAAGCAGATATGGAGGAAGATTCGATAAACCAGTCACAACGCTATGCTTTTACGAAACGATATGAAAAGTT
>CAYRGB010000025.1:0-10695 GCA_964423715.1 uncultured Methanosarcinales archaeon
GACCACCTCATGGCCCATGATCTCAAACAGATCACAGAGAGAACGGTACGTTGGGAGCAGCTGACGTCCTCCCCGAATGGAGCCGGACAGGAATACCTTCATGTGATTCATAGCACACCCCGATAGTAGTGTCCGGTGGTAGGCTCTGTCCCCAAACTTGAGCAGCGCGGACGATCGTTCCCGTCCAGAGCATTACGATAGGCACGTGTCAGGGCTTCCAGGTCAGGGGCAGGGTCCGCACGCGCTTCGATCCGCACTCCTGCAACCCCGGCGGCCACCAGATCGTCCAGATGGTCCAGCATGCACAGCCGCCGTGAGTTCAGCACATGCATCCGGCAGTGATCATCCATCCGCAGGGGGAAAGCATATCCTTTCGTATCCAATATCTCAAGGTCGCTGCTCTCACAGGGACGGCTGCAGGTCTCTCCCGAGGACAGGAGGTCGCCTGCCATACAGTATTCGGACACCATCACAGTGGTGCGGCCTTCGGCCACACATTCTACCGGGCCGCATTCTGCGATGTGTGCGATCTGCTCAAGTGTCAGTTCCTGGGACAGGACCGTCGTCCCCACACCCATACCTTGCATGAACCTCAGGGATCGACGATTGAACACATTCAGCGGGCTGTCCGCGATCGTATCCAGACCCTGCCGCCTTGCCTCTGCCAGTACCCCGTGATTCGAGACAACGACACCCTCACACCCCGATCCTGCGAGCGACAGAATGCGCTCGACTCCGGTCCACTCCTCATCGGTCACGATACGCGGGGTGGCAAGATACAGCTGACATCCGGCATGCTTACATATGGCTATGGCCTGCTGGATATCCGGCAGTTCGGTCCCATGATAGTGCTCGCCGCCAAAATAGATAACATCCGCCCCGCCAGCCAGCGCTTCTCGCAGATCGGAGAGGGTGTTCACACTGACCGCCAGATACGGCGAGACGTCCTGATGATAGGTACATGGTGGATCCGCGTCCTCCTCAATATGCCACTCATGACCAGCTCGTCTCCACCGGGACAATCGCTTGCTCTCAAGCTCCGATATCGCTTTCTTCCTCATATCATTGAGATGACGTATCGGGATGAACACCTCACCCTCAATGGACAACGAGACATCCCCCACCTCAAATACCGTGTCGCCCAGTTTCGTCAGCTGTTGTAGTACCTGTTCCTTGGACATAGGACGCTTCTTCGCCGGCTCTACAACCCGGTCCGAGCGTACCTGTACACAATTGTGATCCATATCCTCCATCCCAAGCTCGAACACCGAGCCCACCCGGGCCGTTGCCGTTATATTGACCGGTACCGTGCGGATGGGAGATCCTGATGTGAATGTCCTCTCCAGGGCATTCATATGCGATCGGTCCCGCGTGCGATAGACACTCACACCTGCTCTGATCGGAGTGGAGAACGGGATGTCCACCACCGCACCCGGACCGGCATGGTCCACCTTCCTGCCATTATGGTACAGGGCCCGTACACTGTCCCCGGCCTCAACCGAGATCCCGATGCTGATCCCATCTCCCTGCTCAAGTTCACCGGTAAGCCTGACACGCAGCCGCCCCTTCCGGCGGTCGTGGCTGATCACATCGCCGATGTGTATCCCGCGATTGTACGGCCACAAGTGATTCATCATATCATCCGTACTGCCACGCAGATACGCATCCGTGAAACCGCGGTTGAACAGCTGCCCCAGACGGATAGCCTCATCCTCTGACACATAATACCCGGCAGGGTCCTCCATATACCGGTCGATCAGCTGCCGATATATCTGCACCACGGATGCCACATACTCGGGCCGCTTCATGCGGCCTTCGATCTTGAACGAATCAATACTGGCCTCGACCAACCGGGGGAGCAGACCGGCAGTGTTCAGGTCACGGGGATTGAGGAGATACTCGCCATCGGTACGTACCTCCCTGCCCCTGTCCAGCAAACGATACTCCCTGCGGCAGGGCTGGGCACAGTGACCACGGTTGCCGCTCCTGCCTCCGATCATGCTGCTCATCAGGCACTGGCCGGAATATGAGATACACAATGCCCCATGCACGAACACCTCGATCTGCATGTTTGTGTTCTGCTTGATCATCCTGATCTGTTTAAGGCTCATCTCCCTGGCAAGGACCACTCGCCGTACGCCGGATCTCTGGAACAAACGAACACCTTCGGTGTTGTGTATCGTCAACTGGGTACTTGTATGAACAGGCAGTTCCGGAAACCGCTCGCGTATCAGGGAGAGCAAACCCACATCCTGGACGATGACCGCATCCGCACCGTATACATCCAGGTAGTGCAGCAGATCCACCGCATCCCTGAACTCCTCATCCCTGAGCAGGGTGTTCATGGTCACATAGACCTTCACTCCCCGCAGGTGCGCATAGTCGATGGCTTCCATGAGCTCCTCCGTGGAGAAATTACCGGCATAGGCCCGTGCCCCCAGCGTACGGGCTCCAAGATACACAGCATCTGCGCCATTCTCCACAGCGGCGATGAGAGACTCCATGGTCCCTGCCGGAGCCAGCAGTTCAGGTTTCTTTGATACCATTCGAACACAATATCCATTATTTGAGCAATACCCTGACAGTTGAACGAACGCTGTCTCTGGACGAGTTATCCGGGCTCCAGCCGACCGCTTTTATCCGATCGACAGACAGCATCCTCCTCGGAACATCCCCTTTCCATCCACGACTGCCCCCCGTATACGTGAACCCCACATCCTCAAGCCCCATCTCATCAACAACGATCTCACCGATACCGGTCGCATCAATGGTATCCTCTGATCCGATATTGAATATATTCACCTGCTCATCGCTGTGTTCCACTGCGAACAGCACCGCATCCACGCAGGAAGCAACATACAGGTATGATTTGGACTGGCGACCATCACCCAGGATCTCCAGATTGCCTGGATCGCTGCGGAGCTTCTCGATGAAATCCACAATGACACCATGAGTGCCCCGATCCCCCACGATATTCGCGAACCTGAATATCCATGCCCTC
Source organism: uncultured Methanosarcinales archaeon (assembly GCA_964423715.1). Classification (GTDB taxonomy): domain Archaea; phylum Halobacteriota; class Methanosarcinia; order Methanosarcinales; family Methanosarcinaceae; genus JAIOTO01. Next base: position 3,002 of record CAYRGB010000025.1, read on the forward strand.
ATATCGAACGTGTGTGAGTAGGATGTGATCAGTGCCTCGCATGCCAGTTTGGATGCACCGTATAGCGATATTGGGACAAGGGGCCCATAATCCTCAGGCGTGGGGACCATCTCTGCCTCACCATACACCGTGGAGGTGGATGTGAACGCAATGTTGGGAACACCAGCCTTACGCATTGCCTCGAGCAGATTGTAGGTGGCTGTGATGTTCTGGTCAAAATGCACCCGTGTATCCACCACACCCAGGCGCACATCCGGATTGGCCGCCAGATGGAACACCATGTCAACACCCTTGCATGCCGCATCGATAGCATCGGTATCCAGCAGGTCGCCCTTGATCAGTGTAAGATCATCGCTGTCAAGATGATGTTCAATGAATTCCATGCGTCCTGAGCTCAGGTTATCGAACACCATCACCCTTGCCCCCTTATCCATCAAATGATCCACCACATGGCTGCCGATGAATCCGGCCCCACCTGTTACCAGTACTGTCTTGCCTGTCGGTTCATGATCTGCCATAGTACATACATCTCTTACAATTTGTTAATCCATATAGATACAGGGATTCTTGCCGCATGTGTGATAGACATGTGGATACTTCTCAAGGAACGCCGATTCCAGGTCTACCTCGTACAGGTTGGCAAGGGCACCCACCCATGCAAAACAATCCGCAAGTTCCTCCCTGATGTTCTCGTGATCCTCACGCCGGATGACCTCTGCCAGTTCCCCCACTTCCTCTACCAGCCACAGGGTGGTGGCTGCTGCTCCACGTCGTCGATCATTGTGGGCATACAGGTCGTACATCAACGGCTGGAACTCCATTATCTCCATTTGGCCACCCCGTTCCTGTCAGATGCGTACAGGTATTCCCTTTTTCCTCAGGTATTCCTTCACATCACCCACCGTATACTCACCGAAGTGGAAGATACTTGCAGCCAAACCGGCATCCGCCTTGCCGTCCACAAACCCGCCGTACATGTGTTCAGGATTCCCCACACCACCGGATGCAATGATCGGGATATCAAGTTCCTCGGAGAGGGTACGGGTGATAGGGATATCGAAACCGTCGTAGGTCCCATCCCGATCCATACTTGTGAGCATGATCTCCCCTGAACCCAATGCTTCCACCTTCTTCGCCCACTGGACAGCATCGATGCCTGTGGGTTTGCGGCCGCCGTAGATCACGACCTCGTACCAGGCAGGGGACCCGTCCTCCAGCGTGATCACCGTACGATCCGGAGAATCCACATTCGGGTTGCGTCTGCAATCGATGGCCGTGACAATGCACTGAGATCCGAATATCTCGGCCGCCTCATTTATAAGACTCGGGTTCTTCACCGCCGCCGTGTTGATGGTGACCTTGTCCGCACCAGCACGCAGGATCTGCCGTATGTCCTCGACCGTACTGATGCCCCCTCCCACGGTCAGAGGAATGAACACCTCATCAGCCGTGCGCTCGACCACATCGATCATCGTGCCCCGTCCTTCATGGGAAGCGGTGATGTCCAGGAAGACAAGCTCATCCGCACCCTGTTCGTTGTACCGTTTCGCAAGCTCCACCGGATCACCCGCTTTTTTCAGGTCCACGAACTCCACACCCTTGACAACCGTGCCTCCGGCCTCATCCAGGGTCACATCCAGACATGGGATTATTCTTTTGGTAAGCATGATAGACACAATGCACTCATTCAATTAAACAGTATTTATTCGCCGATATGACCATCGTTACTCGGGTCCTTCCTTCATAAGTTCAAGGAAGATATCCTCCAGAGGGGATCGATCGTACTGTATACAACAATGATTGCCCTGGTCCTGTATGCCATGCTGCAACAGAGTGTAGGAAAATATAACAAGCTTTAAACGGTATGCAGAACATAGATAGACACAATGCCTGCAAGGAATGTGATCCTGACCATCCTTCTCTTGATGTTCCTATGCACACCGGTTCAGGCTCCTAATTTTCAATATGAGGATATCTGGATACATCAGGGCACCTTTGACCTGGCGGTCGGTGAACGGATACATGTTGAGCACTATACCGTAAAGGTACATGATATACAGACCGAGGGAACGGATCCTTCTGCCAGACTTATTATTTATCTGAACAATAATTACAAGGAAATTTTCTTTGCGGATGATCTGGCCAACAATGAATATGTCTATGATGGTGAGCTGAAGATCATTACCACTGGCATTGCAGATGGAAAGGTTTCCATAGATATCTACACGCATGAATATGAGAAGGTGTGGGTACTCGATGTTAACCGGACCAGATTGGGAGTAGGCGAGATACTGGACATCAACGATGCCACGATCCTTGTCTCAAGTATTGAGGGGAACAATGTGACCCTTGAAGTGAACACCGATGATCTGAGTAGCACTGACAGATATGCAAAGGGAATTATCAGGAAATATTCGGAGCAGTTCATGGTGAGGGTCGCCTATGTGGGCAGGGACACAGAAGAAGCGATCATAGAGGTGTATAGACCCGGAGTCCCCGAACTCCAGATCAGGATCACAGGTATCAAGGACATCTATGACCAGGATGAGGATATACAGTTCGAAGCAGTTGTCGGAAACAAAGGAACTCTGCCTGTCCGGGGAGTCACAGTCACAACCTCTTCCAGCAGCGGGAGTCTCGCCGGGACCTATCAGACCGCACCGATCATAGAGGCCTCAAGTGCCCTCAAATTCCCCCTGAGCATCATACCTCCAACGACTCCCACAGGCAAGAACATAACGCTCAATGCCAGGGTAGAGGGATATGATCACAAAGGTAACCCATACTCTAACTCCACAACTCAGAAGATATATGTTAACCCGTATCTGTCCATCGAAAAAACCGTGGAACATGAACAGATCGCTCTTGAGAGTGCTGATGGTAAACCGGACCAGCTCAATGTCCATCTCGCGGTCACGAACCAGGGGGATTTTGACACCACCATCCATATGTGGGACCGTGTCCCGGCTTCGTTCTTGCATTCCGATATGCCATCTCTCGACTGGTCATTCGTACTAAGGGCATATTCCTCGGAGGATATCGTCTACACGGCCATTCCTACCCATGCCGGCATTTTTGAACTCGACCAGGCAGTCGTGACATGGGATACCAGCGGTGAGACATACAGCATCTCATCCGAGGGACCTAGTAACATCTCTGTTGAGGGAATCCGACTTGTCGTTGAAAAGGTGTTGGACAGAGACGATGTCTTTGTGGGGGAAAGCGTTGATCTCACCATTAGGATCCGCAATGAAGGTACTCGCGATGTAACTATCTCGTTATCGGATTCACTGCCACAGCAAGTTCAACTGATAGAGGGAGAGACCGGGTGGGATGGGCATCTCCCTTCGCAGGGAGTGATCGAACTCACATACACAGCAGAAGTACTACAGGAAGGAAACCTGGAACTTCCGGCGGTGGAGGTCAGTTACGAGGATAATGTAGGTCAGACGGGAGTGGTACGATCCAGTCCACTGATACTGCACACATACGAAAATATCATCGTGGCATCTGAAACACCGGGGAGTGCGGAGGAGATTCCATACGATACGCCGATCACTGAACCCACCCGGTGGGGTGTGACCAAATTCCTGGTATCCTCGTTCCTAACACTCTTTTGTGTACTTTCGATCGTACCCGCGACCCTATATTTATATATAACCAGAATACGTTAAATTATTGTGAAAGAGGGAGACTCAAATGGACATATATGGACTTATCATATCGACATTGATCTTTGGGGTCTTTTCCGTCCTTACTCTCTTCGCCCTCATCAATCTCTCAGCCATCATGGCACTTCTGATCCTGATCAGCCTGCCCATGATCGTGATACTCATCATGCCGAGTGTCGCAACATCGTTCCTGTCGCATCAGCATGTCCTTCTTGCAGATGGTGCAGTACCCATAAACAACTACCACATCCTACTGTTCATCTGGTCAACACTCATCGGCATCATCCTGTATACCGAGTTCCTGACATGGTACATGGTAAGAGCAAGACGACCTCGAAAAGATTCGAACGTGTCACATGTGCCCGATAATGTCCGTAGCGCTCTTGACCAGGTCATAAGACTTATCAGAGACAGTACAGAATTGATCAGGAATCGCTGACCAGATAAGCGCTATCACTCTTCTACATTGTAATAGTAGTACTCGCCTTTGGCTTTCTGCTCTCTATCCAGATGGGACCCTTTTTTGTTCACCCGCGGACGGGATGTATCCTCATCACGCCTGAAGGTGATGTCAAGGTTCGATAGGAAATGATTCATACCGGCCTGCATGCTGGTCGGCACATGAGCCTCACCGTAGACCGCCGGCTCGCCTTCGAACACGATCAGGCGTTCGCTCAACATATCGATCATGTAGATGTCATGATCGACCACCATGGCGGTTTTCCCATTGTTTTCCGCAAATCGTTTGATGGTCTTTGTTGCCAGGGAGCGCTGCTCGACGTCCAGGTGAGCACTGGGCTCATCCAGGATGTACATGTCCGCATCCCGCGTCAGGCATGCTGCGATGGCGACCCGCTGCAACTCCCCACCACTGAGGTCGGTGAGCTGCCTATCAAATAACTTTTCAAGCTGCAATGGCTTTGCGATCTCTGCCTCATAATAGCTGGTGTCAACCTTGCGGGAGATGCTACGCAGGAAATACTTGACCTGCAACGGCGTATCGGCCTTGATGTACTGCGGTTTGTAAGAAATATTGATATCAATATCAAGCTCTCCCTCATCAGGCACGACCTCCCCTGCGAGGATCTTTACGAACGTCGATTTACCGATACCATTGGGCCCGACGATACCAAGGACCTCCCCTTTTCTCAACGAACCGCCATCGGTAAGCAGGGAAAAACCCTTGCCGTAACTCTTGGAGAAACTGTCGTATTCCACAAGAGTAGCCACATCGGGCCCCGTTCGCGGAGGATGGACCTCGAACTTGATGGCGTCTGGCCGAACACGCACATTCTCTTCGGGCAGATAGCCTTTGAGGTACTGGTTGATGGCAATGCGCACACTCTTTGGATGGGTCACGACGCCATAACCAGCCGGCAGACCATAAGCGATGTGGACGACATCCGAGAGCATGTCCAGGATGGCAAGATCGTGTTCCACCACAAGGACCGCTTTGTCCTCTGCAAGCTCCTGTATGAGCTGGGAGGTATTGATGCGCTGATAGATGTCGAGATATGGACTGATCTCGTCAAAGAAATAGAAGTCAGCATCCCTGGCCACGCATGCCGCGATGGCGACCCGCTGCAACTCCCCACCACTGAGTTCTGTGATGGTGCGATCGAGGATATGACCCAGATCGAGACGATCGGCCAGTTCATCCAGGACTCCACGCTCGTCCGTACTCTCAAGCAACTCCCGGGTCTTGCCCTGGAACGCTTTGGGTATCAGATCCACATACTGGGGCTTCTGGGATACTTTCAGGCTGCCGTCGGCAACCTTCTTGAAGTAATTATAGAACGAGGTGCCACTATAGTGTTCAAGGACCGTGTCCCAGTCACCCTCCTTTTCACCAAAATTGGGAATAAGCATACCGGAGAGGATCTGCACAGAGGTACTTTTACCAATACCATTCGGTCCCAGCATACCGCTCACCCGACCGGTCTGGGGGACAGGCAGACCATACAGAGCGAACCCGTTCGTTCCATAGCGATGGGTGGGCATATCGAGTTCTTCGGGTAGTCTTATGATCATGATGGCATCGAATGGGCATTTGTTCACACATATACCGCATCCCACGCATAGCTCCTCAGAGATGATGGGTTTGCCATCCTCACCGAACACGATGGCCTCATCACCGGCCCTCACCCGTGGACAATATTTCTCACATTCATGACTACATCGTCTCGGCTGGCATCTATCCTTATTTAATACTGCAATTCGCATGCTGATCACCCGTACAGATATATCATTCGCCCGATATTAACAGTAACACCATACCGTTAATTTAGCATCAATGTCCATGTGACAAGACAAAAATCGATCACAATGAACTCAACGTACAGCCAGTCCTTGATACCGAAATCCTTCGTGTTGATCTTGATGAGAGGGTAGATGATACGCTGGGCATAATATGCAAGTATGGCAATGATAGTAAGGATAGCATACCATTTCGTCTCCAGTGCCGCATCTAGCATGAAATATGCCACAAAGCCTGCCACTACACCAATATAAGATGCAACCGCGGTCTTCACAATACTATATAAGTGCTCGGTCCGTTTCTCTACAGAGGTCTTCTCCTTGAGCTTGCCAACACTGGAACTTGCCCCAGAATCAGCCAGTGGGACCGATGTAGATTCCTTGCGGTCCTTTTTCCTGGAATTGTTTTTTGCTGCCTTATTCAATTGGGATCGTCTCCTGGAGAGATATTGTAATCTGGATATTCATACAACAACAAGGACCTATATAAGCGTTTATTCATAATCACTCTTCACCGATCAGGCAAATTCACTACTTAAGAACGTTGATGATCCCGTCGAGAGAAATAGCATCCTTCCCCAAGGATCGTAAATGAGATGCGAATTTCTCGGGTCGATCCCCGGAGGGATGATAAACGATCGTGACCTCAGGGTCGATCGCCTCGACCATACTGACCAGCCCCGGAGCATCCAGATGGTCGCTTATCTGTATCGTTGGATATCGATAGTCTGATCTGCCTGTCATCACATATTTTGCCATTGTGTGAGGGAGCTTTTTCAGATCCCAGGGAGGTACGATACAAACATCCTCCTCTCCGCATTCCTCAAGTCCCACAAGGTCACCTGCATCCTCCAGCAAACTGCGTGTCAGTTGCAGGGATCGATACTCCATTGCAATGGCGCCACCATAACCGATATCCCGCAGAAGTTCCACAGCACGCTGGGCCTTGCCAAAAGCATACGCTCCGAATGCCACGCTGCAATTATCATTCACAGCATCCTTGAACCCAGATATATCATCTTCAAAATAACAGGACGGGTCTGCAGGGTCTCCATAGTTGGCCTCGGTTATCAGTACATCACATTTGGGAAAGGCTGATCCATCCTTCACGTCACCTGTGACAAGAATGCGTGTCCCTACCTCGTTTTCCCAGTAGAAAGCAACCGCACCTGCCGTGTGACCAGTGGAATAGGTCTTCACTGTCACACCGTTGACATCGATGCTCTCCCCCATACCAACCGTAGACCCCTTATACTCCTTATCGTGACGTATCTCAAGCGCAACCGCGGTCTTGTCCGTACATACCGCACGTTCCGAGAGCATGGCCGACTTTCCATGGTGATCTGAATGGGCATGTGTTACGAGATATGCATCCGGTTGGACATGCTTCTTAGGAACGCGGGTGGAATCAATGGAAAAAGTATTGAGGTTACCATCATCGGACCTGAAACGTACAGCAAGGTGAGGTTTAAATGTACCACGTGAATTTTTCTGGCGACATGCCAGCACACCCATATCGATCAGACGCTTCAAATCATACCTCATATGAGGAAAGGAAATTAAGGTATTTACATGTTTTCTTGAAGGGAGACAGAACTCTCACACCGCATGACAATCGGTTTCTATTTGACAGAAAATACAAACCGATTGAAGTTCCTGATCAATATAAATAAACTCTTCTGAATAGATGAGTTTTTGTGCTTTGTGAACAATTATAGTTACGAACCTAACATTTCTTATACATGTTTGCCACTCAGAAACTTTTCA
>CAYRGB010000026.1:0-7086 GCA_964423715.1 uncultured Methanosarcinales archaeon
TTTTGCATATGATCGACCATTGGATGATATCACCCAATCGACTTGGATGGTTATTTCAGTAGTACTTCAATATATTTTGACCACTTATGTAAATGATCAGACTAACATTTAGTACTTGATACTTAATAACCTTGTGGTCCTGACAAACCCTCTATAACCAAACAACACATCATTGAGGATTTTGAAACCCCAAAAAATGTATGCAATTGCTTATAGGCCATAAATAATTGATTGCCCGAAATCATATGATTATCAATAATCCTCTACCCAAAAAACATAATACCTTCTTCCCCAACTTATCACTATGAATGATCCAGCCATTGATGAAAGGGACGTTATTATCATCGGGGGTGGTGCTATGGGTATGACCACTGCAACACACGTGAGACGATGTAGCAACTATTCGGTCACAGTGATATCAAAGGACATACATACTGCCTATAGCGAATGCGGCATACCCTCCGTGCTTGAGGGAGAGGTCGGCGACCTTGCTAGCCTGATCATCAGGACACCTGCTTTCTTCAAAGAAATTGGTATCGATGTGATACTGGATACAGAGGTCAGGAACATCGATCTGAAGAACAGAACAATAAACACGATCAAGAAGAGGATCCGTTTCAATAAGTTGGTGATCGCCACCGGAAGTGCACCGAATATTCCCCTGCATCTCAGGAACAGTGCTGCCCTTAAGAACGTGTTCACCCTGAAGACCCTATCAGACGGTAGAAGGATCGAACAAGCCCTAAAAAAAGCGAGTCGTGTGGTTATCATAGGCGCCGGACCCATTGGCGTGGAGCTGGCTGTTGCTGCAACCGGGCGAGGACTGGATACCACCCTGATCAACCGCAGCAGCTCTGTCCTCTTACACCATCTCGATCCAGAAATGGCCAATATCGTGCTCGAACACCTCATCTCAATGGGGATACGGGTAATAACAGGCCACTCCCCCACAGCCATGAACGGAAACAACAGGGTACGATCTGTGACCATAGCAGAACAGGAGATCCCTGCAGACGTCGTGCTGATATCGACATCCACATCACCTGAGACATCCCTTGCCTGGGAGGCTGGTATCGCGATCGGGCAGAGCGGAGGTATTATCGTCAACGATCGTCTGCATGTGAAAGTAGGGGAGACTTTCGACCCCGACATATTCGCAGGTGGGGACTGTGCACAGGTGCATGACCTAATCACCGGGCAACCCCTCATCAGCCACCTGGCAGGCACAGCACGACGTATGGCATCCATCATCGCTGATAATATCTGTGACAGACCCGCCACGTTCGGGCCCACCCTGCAGCCCTGGATCTGTCAGGTCGGTAACCTCCTTGTGGGAAGCGTGGGGCTAACCGATGCCGATGCCAGTAGATACAACATAAATATTATGACAGGCTCGTCCCTGGGGCAGACCCGTGCCGCCTACTATCCGGGCACAACCCCTATCGTCATCAAAGTACTGTTCCAGGACCGCCGTCTGGTTGGCGGGCAGGTTATCGCAGGAGAGGGGGGCAAGGAGCGTATCGATGCACTATCGTTTGCCATCCTGATGGAGGCGGATATCGAAGAACTGCTGAAATTGGAAACATGTTATACCCCTTCGGTCTCAACCGTGGTGGACCCCCTGATGCATGCACTCAAGGATGCCCGTAAACAAATGGAGGATGCCTTGTGATAAACATTGATGGTTCCTATGGAGAAGGAGGGGGACAGATCGTACGCAGTGCCGTGGCGCTGTCCGCTGTGACCGGGGAGGAGGTGCACGTCGAGAACATACGTATGGGCCGCCGCGACCCTGGACTGCGCCTCCAGCATGTGGAAGCGATCCGGGCCACTGCCTTGCTATGTGACGCAGATGTTACCGGTCTTTCAAGGGGATCCACTGCTATTACGTTCTCTCCACTTGAAATTAGGGGGGGTAGTTGCCATATCGACATTGGTACAGCCGGTAGCATCGCACTCCTATTACAGTGTATCATGCCTGCATCGGCTTTTGCAAAGAAAAGGACCGAGCTCACCATCATCGGCGGTACCGACGTTCGCTGGGCACCCAGTGTGGACTACCTGAAGAACGTCACCGTCAGGGCTCTTGCACAGATGGGGTATGACTGTGTGATCCAGATCAGACAAAGAGGATATTACCCTAAGGGGGGAGGACGTGTGGTCGCACAGATCACCCCCTCACGCCTCAGATCCTTCGACCTCACCCCGCAGGATTGCAGGGTATGGGGCATATCCCACTGCTCGGGACTGCCTGAACATGTGGCCCGACGCCAGGCAGATGCTGCTGGCGAACTGCTCCAGGAAGCAGGATACCCGTGTAATATTGAAATAGCACACTCCGACGACGTCTCTATCGGTAGCGGGATTACATTGTCCTGTGGCCTTAAAGGTTCATGTGCACCTGGAAAAAGAGGACTCCCTGCTGAGAATATTGGTCGAAATGCCGCCCATCACCTGATCGAGGAACTAAGCAGTAACACGGCAGTGGACATACATCTTGCAGACCAGTTGATACCATATATGGGACTTGCAGAGGGTAGTTCGTTCACCGCATGTACCATAACAGAACACACACGGACCAATATATGGGTCACTGAGCAGTTCCTGGGTGTGAAGTTCAATATCGAAAAGGAGAAGGGAATGGTCCGGATATCAGTTCCCTGAAACAATGCGTTCAGGTGTTACTCATCCAATCCAGCAACATCAACGTATTCTGCAGGAACCTCCTCTGCCAACACGATGTTGTCGTTCACATGCAGAAAGCACAGTCCACCCTCCTGAGCCTCAGACGCATGTACCTCAAGTACTACAGGACTTTCCGTATGGACCGAGGCCGCCTCTCTCGCCCGATCATACGATGTGCTCAGATGCACATATCTTTGACGCAGCGGTGTGATCCCGTTCTCGAGGAGCATATCTACCTCCTCCTGACTGACACCGTAATATAGAGGAGATATCTTGTTCTCAGGATAATCCAGATTAACATTGACCGAATGTCCATAACGAGCCCTAACACTTGAACCCTGGATCTCGTACCGGTTCTTCACATCAGATTCTACCAGAGATATGAAACGTTCCTTTGTAGCCCATCGATAACGATCCTCCATGATATCGCATAGTGCGTCCATGTCAACCCAACCTTCCAGTTCTATCGAAAGACCCACTTCCTGAGGGAAATGTCTCAATACGCCCGAAACGAACCTCCCCATTCGTTCTTCGCGACTATCGTCCAGCACATACCGGCCTTGCTCTCCGCACTTCGGGCATTGCTCCCCTCTAAAGTACCCATGCACTTTACATTTACGGATCATGAATATCAAAAACAAGATGCATTTCATGCTTAATATACCTTATCCGATAGACCAGGACCATATGCCCTACTATTATGAACAGCCCATTATTTGATCTCCGTATTCGATCCTTCTCTCCATGATCACCATCCTACTCACCGTTCGATAGATTTATTACACTCGCAAGATTAACAACCCCTTACAGTAATTGATCAATTCAGTGGACCCCTTATATGATGTCAAAGGGATCTGATTTTGACGGGTGTCACCATGGATGATATAGATGATATATACAAAAAACTGGGTAACGTCATCGGTGAAGACGAGTTTGTACAGATGGTAGATAAGAAAGTTGAAGAGATGAGTGGATTATGTGACAGGAAAACGGCAGCAATGCTTGTTGCCCATGACATGGGTGCTACTGATGCTGGTATTGAGACTGTCAAGATCAAGAATATAACTGAAGGATCCGGCAATATCTGTTTTATCGGTAAAGTGATCTCGTTCCTTGATGCCAAGGAGTTCAACCGTAATGACGGAACCATAGGAAAAGTAGGAAACCTCAATGTAGGCGACGAAACAGGCAAGATACGTGTTACTTTATGGGATGATAAAGCAGATTTGATCACTGCCGGGAACGTAGAGATCGGGCAATGCCTCCAGATCAGCGGATACGCCAAAGAGGGGTACTATGGCACAGAGGTCAATGTCGGCAAGAGCGGCGTGATATCCCTATCCGATGAGGATGTCAATGTGGTCATGAGCTCGCAGAATATAGAGGACATAAAAGAAGGGATGAACGATATCAATATTGTGGGCAGGGTACTCAATGTCTCGGACATCAGAACCTTTGACCGACGAGATGGGACACAGGGCCTGGTCTGCAACATTCTTGTTGGGGATGATACGGGCAAGATACGTGTTACTCTATGGGATGATAAGACCGATATCACAAATGAGCTCCAATTGGATGAGACTGTGGAGGTCATCAACGGCTATGCAAAGGTCAATAATTTCAACCAGCAGGTCGAGATACAGGTAGGAAGCCATTCCATCGTCAGGAAGAGCAATGCTCAGATCGATTATCAAGAGAACTTCACCCCCATTGCAGACATAATTCCAGGAGAAGCCTACTCTGTCAAGGGAGAGATTTCTGGACTGGGGGAAATAAAGGAGTTCTCCAGGGATGATGGGACAACCAATATGGTATCGAACATCTACATATCGGATGATACCGGCCGTATCAGGGTTGCGCTATGGGGAGATAATGCCACTCTTGTGGAAGAACTTGACATCGATACAACGATCCAGATCATCGATGCCTACTCGAAATCGGGCTTTAATGATGAGATCGAATTGAGTGCAGGCACCAGGAGCAGGATCATTGTCTTATAAACCATGAACACATATATATGGCATTAACGTGAAATGTTCAATAGAGGGGAACAACCATTTTCTAAAGAGGGTGATCTACATGGTCCCGAAGACTCAACAAGATATCGATGACGAAATCTCTTTCCGGGAGATGGACAGCGAAGTGGCAGTTCGAGACATCATGACCAAGAACGTCTATATCCTGGATGCTGCGTGCAGCGTGCTTGAAGTCGCTCAGGAGATGGTCCAGCACAATGTTGGTAGCATTATAATCACAAAGGGGGATAAGGCCACCGGCATCATTACCGAGAAGGATACTGTTTCCAAGGTGACCGCAAAGGATACAATTCCAAGCACTGTGACTGCAGAAGAGATCATGTCATCCCCGATAATAACCACGGAACCAGATACCAGTGTGATCGAAGCATCCGAACTGATGGTCAAATCCAGAATTCGCAGACTTGCTGTGCTGGACGATGACGAGATCGTGGGTCTTATCACAGACAGGGACGTTCTCACAATATCACCGGGACTTCATACTATCCTGAGGGACCTCATCGAGATGAACCATGAACATGATCTCTTTAAAACTGGGGACATTGGTGGTGGAATATGCCAGCGATGTGGTGCCTATGTAGCAGACCTTACGCAGGTGAACGGCCGGATGCTATGTGAGGACTGTAAGGATGATGAAGGATACTACGACTGATCCTTACGTTCTTTGGGAATCGTGTACTGTCTAAAGGGGGATTTATTATGCAAATTAGCAAAGTGATGTCAAAGGATGTAGTATATGTAAACGATAATGTCACTGTGACACACGCCCGTCAGTTAATGCGGGATCATTTCTTAAGAGGATTGCCTGTGATCGATAGTTCCGGTAGGGTTTTGGGCATGCTCACAGATCAGGATATACTCAAAATCACATCTACGCGATCCGATGTTACAGTGAGCGGCTATGTACATGAGTGTCCAATGATCACACCCAAGATGGAGGTTATCAAAGCTGCCAGGCTCATGCTGGGTGCAAAGCTCGAACGGATTCCTGTGATCGCTTCTGAGGACGATCGAAGGATCGCTGGTATCTTGAGCAATGCAGACATCCTCAGGAACATACATCCAACAAAGGTCTCGCCTGCTACAGCAGGGAATATCATGACACCCAGTGTCAGGACATGCTCTGCCAGTGATCGTGTTGCAACGGTCTGGTCCAGTATGACAACATTCGACTACACCGGCCTGCCGGTGATATCCGAGGATGAGGAAATGATAGGAATGGTCACACGGCAAGACATAATACAATCGGGATTTGCCAGGACCAGTATCAGTGACACTCATGGGACAACACCAGCCAATACACCAAAGATCGAGAAGATCATGTCCACACCTACATATACAATCTCGCCAGACACTCCTCTCACAAAATGTATGGAGATGATACTACAGTACGACATTGGAAGACTAACTGTTGTTGATAATGGGAACCTTGTTGGTATCGTGAATAGGAATGATCTCTTGAGAGCCTGTATGATAGGTACTGGTATATGATACCTGTATGAATTCCGGGTTTTTTTTGGAATCCATTACCAAAATGTACATTGTAGCTAGATATAGTAATATTATTAAATTTTATACCGTCCTCAATTCCGGTGATCCAATTGAATGCACAAAACAATATGAATAGATATAACAATGGAAAGGAGAGATCCCATCAAAAACAGGTCTCTGTTGATAGGAACAACCAACAAAAGGATCCGAAGATGTTCAGTTCCACCAGCACGATGGATACAGGCCCTCTCAACTTCCATGCTCGTATTGCTGACCATGAGGGGGACATCATGTCCATTGTAAAAAGGGATGTTGTCACGGCACCTCCGACCACTACGATCATCGATACCATAAAGATGATGAATAAGAATGGCATCAGACATCTTCCAATAACAGATGCTGGTACCAACCGTATAGAGGGAATCGTAACATCCTTTGACATGGTGGATTTCCTTGGGGGAGGAAAAAAGAGTCTCCTTGTGGAAAATAAATTCAAGGGAAACCTTTTATCCGCTGTCAATACAGATGTGCGCTCTATAATGCAGCACGAGGTCTACTCGCTACGTAGTGATGCGCATATCAAGGATGCGTTCGATCTGATGATAGAGCACAATATCGCCAGTATTCCGATCCTAGACCATGAAGGTCATGTACATGCTATCTGCACGGAGAGGGATTTCCTGATATTTATCAAAGACATTGTCACCAACCGCTTCGTTGGGGATTACATGAACAAGAGGGTAAAAGCTGCTTCTTCGGACACATCCATCGGTGATGCTGCAAAGATCATGGTCGAGAAGGATACTAAAAAACTTCCTGTTGTCAAGGACGGGATCCTTATTGGTGTTGTCACTGCATCTGATATCATGAACTT
>CAYRGB010000026.1:7096-10666 GCA_964423715.1 uncultured Methanosarcinales archaeon
CTGGGAAGTGGAGAGGCTTTCGACAAACTTGTCACTGGCAACATACACGAAGCTTCCGATGAACCCGTGAGTTCATTGATAGTAAATGATGTTGTATGGACATCGTCGGATATCGACCTCGGAGAAGCAGCAGAGATAATGATCGAGAAGGGTATCGGATCACTTCCAGTGATCGACGATGAGGTGTTCCGTGGTGTACTGACAGAAAAGGATATCATAAGAGCAATGGCCGAGAGAACATAATTATAAATTATATTTAATAAAATGGAGGGAGAAAATGAGCGTTTCAGATATTATGAGTTCACCTGTGTATGTCATTGGACAAGATGAACCAGTATCGTATGCAAGGAACCTTATGTTTCGGCATAATCTCAGTACACTTGTTGTTGTTGAGAATGAAGAGATGGTCGGGATCGTAACAAAATCAGACATGCGCCACCGGCTGGCACAAGCAGAGCCAATGTGGAGGCGAAGACCCATTGACAAGGTCCCGATAAAGATGATAATGACGGATGAACCGATTACCATCTATCCAGAGGCATCCATCTCCCAAGCCGCCAGTCTGATGCTTGAGAACAGGATCGGGAACCTGCCTGTAATCAAGAATGGTGTGAAAGGTATTGTTACTGTCATGGATATTGTGACCCATGTATCCAAACAGAATATGGCAACAAAAGTATCTGAAATATCCACCGACGAGCCTGTAATCGTTAATAGACATCATACGATCGACCATGTTATCGATGAACTGGAGAAGAACCATGCCAGTAAGGTAATCGTAACCAATGATCCTGGTGATGCTGTGGGAATGATATCGACAAGAGACCTCGCACTTACTATCATGAAGAATAACGAAGGAGATCTCCCTTCTAAGAATATAAAAATGGCACGGCGACCAACCTCCGGTGGCGAGAAGATCTATAGATACGTGAAGGATGTACCAATGATAGCGGAGGACATCATGGTGGAACTTTCTGGTATCGTGAATATCAACGATACTGTGATTAACGCTGCAAAGATCATGAGCAAAGACAACCTTACAGACCTTCCTGTGGAAGACAACGGAATAATCGTCAGAGTTCTTAGCCGATGGGATGTAATACAGGCAAGATGAGGAAGCGAACTGAGGAAACATATATCTAGAAGTTTTAGGAGTGATAGATATGCAAGTCAAAGATATAATGGTGCAGCCAACTAAGATTGATAAATCAGATACGATATCCCATGCACTTGATGTGATGGAGAAGAAAGATACACGCCGTCTTCTTGTAACACATAATAATAACCTTCTGGGAGTACTGACCATGAGGGACCTGACAAAGGAACTCGGGACACGCAAAAAGGGAGCAAAACCGGCGTCTTCGCTACATGTGGCAACTGCTGTCTCAGACAATTTCGTGAAGGTGCTACCCGACACCAATACCAGTGATGCCATGACCATGATGGCAAAGAACAACAGTATCCTCATCGTGAGCGATAATGAGAATGTCCTGGGATGGATCACTCCACAAGAGGTTCTGGAGAACATGAACTTTGATGGATACGCCGCTGAAGTGATGAACAAGAAACCTGTGGTCGTTAACCCTGCCGATCGTGTCAGTCATGTAAGGCACCTTATTCTGGACAACAATATGGGGAGATTCCCTGTCATAGAAAATGATAAACTGACAGGCATGATCACGGAACAGGACATTGCAAAAGCCATGCGTGCGTTCAGGGATGTTGTATCAGGGAACCAGCAGGATTCCCGAATCAAGAACCTCATCGTAGAGGATATCATGAAGAGGGGCGTTGAGACTGTCTACAGCAATGCACAGGTATCCGATGTTGTCAGGATGATGCTTGACAAGAACATTGGGGGAGTGCCTGTCATGAACCTTGAAGAGGAGCTGGTCGGCTTTATCACAAGAAGGAGTATTGTCAATACTCTGAGCCAGTAAACGAAATATGCACACGCGAGACTCCCAAAGCGATGTCGAACTGGATGTGGGTGGGGCTGCAGAGTATCTTAACATGTCGCATCCCAGACTCCAGACACTTGTTGATAAAAGAGATATCCGACAGAACTGGGGAGAATATCAACATCTTTTTCGGTTCGATACGACAGTAGCGGGCATCGAAAGTGGAAGTGTGCTGTACCAGATGGCCGGGAACTTTGAACTGATCAGGGGGTTCCCGAAGATCCGCCGGGCAATGTTGCTTGAGCCGGCGGTTCATAATCATTTTTCCACGATCGATTCTGTTGTTGTCGAGGAGAAGATGAACGGCTACAACATACGGATAGTCAGTATTGACGACCATCCTGTAGCCATCACACGTAGCGGCTATGTCTGTCCATATTCCACTGAAAAAGCCGAACACCTGCTGGATGCCAGTTTCTTTAGTGACCATCCAGACCTTGTCCTGCATGGAGAGATGGTGGGACCGGACAACCCATACGTTCCAAAGGATATCTATGATATTGAATCCCTGGAGTTCTTTGTATTCGATATACGAAAAAAGGGGACCGGACAACCTTATCCTGTTGAAGATAGGCGAAAGCTTGCCAGTGAGTACGCCTTCACCCAGCCCCAGCGTTTTGGAGAGTTTCCCACGGACGTTGCACCGGAGAAGATCCAGCACATCATACAGGGCCTGGGAGCAATAGAGCATGAGGGAGTGGTCATCAAGGATCCGAAGATGCTCGTGCCTCCCATCAAATATACGTGCTCCCAGAGCAACTGTGCAGACCTGCGACATGCGTTTAAGTTCTACAATGAGATAGGGCGGGACTATCTGTTCTCCCGGGTCGTGCGAGAGGGATTCCAGGCTGTTGAATGGAATGAGGGACCACAGCAGCTTGAAGAACGATGTCTTCGCCTGGGAAAAAGTATCATTTATCCAATGATGGATGCCATTCTCCATATCGGTGATGGGGAGCAGATAGCCGATGACGTCCAGATCCGGGTGCAAGATCCTGATACGTTGAGCAAGTTCAAGGAATATCTCAGAAGACTGGGCGTTGATGCCATTTTCAGCGCACCGGAGAGGATCGGTGACGAGTATCTGGTCAGGATCAAAAAACCGAACCGGAGCACTAACGATAAGACCGATGCCATGTGGAAGGGGGACCTGTGGTGACTTCAACGAAGCCATGAGCACCTTAACAATACATATATGTTAAAAGATATTTGTTTATAGCAAGGAGTAAACATGACAAAGATCACCATCATCGGAAGCGAAAAAAGCGGAAGAACTACCCTTGCTGCAAAACTTGGAGAAAAGGGCACTGTAGCGGATATTACCATGTATGAGTTCGCCAAGAGTGGCCAGGTGCTGACCACCATTGACGCAACCGGATACCCGACCTCCATAAAACCCCTGCTAACAGCCCTTAACCTCTCGGATATCGCACTGGTATGCATTCCTCCCGAAGGACCGGATGCATACACCGGCGAATGTCTGGTGGCACTGGACCTGCTGGAATATAAACACGGCATCTTCGTCCTGACCAAAGCAGATGCCACCTATCCGTATGCCTTAGAGGAACTGCAGAACACTATCAGAAAGATCACCGCAGACACCTGTATG
>CAYRGB010000027.1:0-7956 GCA_964423715.1 uncultured Methanosarcinales archaeon
TTTATTTTGTCTCCTGTTGCCTTTCTCCGGTTTGCTATGTGCATATGATGGTATACTTAAGCAAACAGAACAGTTATCAACAAATAATACCTATCTAAACGCATAGGGAAAACAGAACATGAAACTCAAAGTTGAACAGGGACGTTACATCATACTTGGTAGTATTGACGGGATACTCGCCGTGCTTGGAGTTGTCATCGGTGCTTCTCATGTATCCAATGATCCATCCCTCATAATCAATGCAGCACTTGGTGGTGCAGTGGCACTTGCCCTGACAAATGGTGTTGGGTCATATCTTGCAGAAAGCGCAGTTGAGTATGGAAATCTCGCAGAGCTTGAAAAGCCCCTCCTGCGGAGTCTAGAATGCACGGACCTTGTAAAAGAGACAAAAAAGAAGATATGGACTGATTCTATAACACATGGAGGTGCCAGTTTTCTTGGATCTCTTGTTCCTATCCTGCCATTCTTCCTTTTTGGAGATAAGGCATTGACGATCGCGACCATATCAAGTATACTGGTGCTTGCTGTGTTGGGAGTGTATTCCGGAAAGATCGCGAACCAGAGCGTGTTGAAGCATGTTCTCAGGATCGTGGGTCTTGGCATACTTATTGTGGCGGCTGTGACAGTGCTTGGGTTAGAATAATAACCATGAAGATCAAATAAGATATCCAGCGAAAATGGAGGTTGCTTATATGGGGAACATTGCATACAGGAACATTCTTGTGCCTATCGATGAGACGGATATGTCCAAACGGGTCATCGACCATGCCCTGCATGTTGCAAAGAACGAAAATGGAAAACTGATACTTGTCCATGTTGAAAGCACACACGGACTTGAAGCGGTCTATCCAAAGGATCTGTCTGAAAAGATGATCGAATTCATGAAGAAGAGCATCCGATCAAATATCGAATATGCAAAACGTTCTGCAAAGGACGTTGGTATTGAGGTGCAGACCGATATCCTGACAGGAGAGGATGTAGGCAGTGATCTTATTCGAGTAGCTGAGGAAAGAAAGGTCGACCTGACCGTAATGGGTACCGAATCCCTGCGGATGAACCCAATCGGCAGCCTCACCCGCTGGATCATTGCAGCAGATATCGGGCCTGTCCTTGTAATAACAAGTGAGGACTGATCGTACCTTTTTTGGTGGTGTATCAGCTCCCCTTAATTATATTTTCCTTTTCCCTCCGAATATCTCTCAGTTAAACATCTGGTTTTAAATCCGATGGTGTGGTATAGGGAGACGCATGATGCTGGTTACTCTTGGATTATTTGTCCTGGGTCTGGTACTGATCACAAAAGGTGCCGATTGGTTCGTTGGGTCTGCGGTATCCATTTCCACAAAAAGTGGCATACCAAAGGTCATCATTGGAGCGACCATTGTGAGTTTTGCGACCACAGCTCCGGAATTCACGGTCTCTGCGATAGCAGCTTACCTTGGGCAGACCGATCTAACTGTCGGAAATGCTGTGGGTTCGGCAATTTGCAATATCGGTCTGGTCCTCGGTTCTGTGATCCTTGTAAGGGCTATCCCGATGGATGATCCCTCATTCCTTCAAAAGGGTGGTTTCATGGTCCTGTCGGGCTTATTGCTGGTGATCATGACCCTTGACGGTACACTGACATCTGTTGATGGGGCGATTTTGCTCATGGTCTTCATTGCATTTCTGTATTACAATTACCGTCTGCAGTCTACGATCTTAGGGGATGGGGAGAGGACTATGGATTCCATGACTGGTATGAGATCGGATATATTGTTCTTTCTTCTGGGTTCAGTATGCGTTATACTAGGGAGTCGGATCCTCATTGATACAGGGACACAGATCGCACGTTGGCTGGGTATTCCGGAGATCATAATCGGACTGACATTGATAGCCTTGGGCACGTCGTTGCCCGAACTCATCACAGCGGTCTCTTCGACTATCAAAGGCCATCATGACCTTGCTATTGGCAATATCCTTGGAGCAAACACAATGGACATAGCTCTGATCCTGGGCGTTTCCTCCCAGATACGTGAACTACCGATCCAGCTGCAGTCAATTCATTATGACTTCCCAGTGATGATCATGCTCATGTTGCTTCTCGTAATTTTTGGGATCACTCGCAGACGGTTTGACAGGTGGGAAGGTGGCATCATTCTTGTGATATATCTTGCATATGTTGTGGGACTTTTTGTACTATATATCTAAAAGATTGATCGATATCTGTTGTAGAACAACCACTGCTAAACATTATCATTAGTTTTTTACTGTCGCTATCTTTAAATTCGATCAAATCCAATAATTAGCTGGAGGATATGGAATGTCTAAAATATGGATATTATTTTTGGTGCTTGCGGCCGTAATGGTGGCAGGATGTGCAGGTGACGATACGACAACGGTCTCCACTCCAGAAGGAGATGTTGAAGTGACTGTTCCGGAGGACGCAGAGGACAGCTGGTGTCCTGTAGGAACAACAATGAACTTTGCTGACCCACAGACCGGCGAGACCGTGTCGATGGAAATCGTTGGGACCGAGACCATAGAGGGCATCGAAATGTGCAAGGCTGTGGTTGAACTAGACGGCGTAGAGGACGATGTTGCAAAGATCGAATATATGTGGTCTGAGAATGGCGAATTATTTATCTGGAAGAGCTATGATTCAGCAGGCAACCTGGTATCTGAGATGGAGATGATAGATGGGACCATGACAATGACTGATAGCGAAGGGCATGAAACTATTATAAGTGGAACAAGTGGGCAGTGAACTCTATCCGAGTTTACTCTTTCTCTTTTTTGTCTCATTTTTCAAAGACCAATCCTTAAATATAATTATTACTATCAGTTATATTGATGCAACTTCCTACTCCAGAAAATCTCAAGCAAAAGAGGGTTGAGCTTGGACTGACACAGAATAGTCTGGCAAAGCGGGCAGGGGTCAGTCAGCCTCTTGTCGCACGCATTGAGGCCGGTGATGTTGACCCCAGATTATCTACCCTCAAGAAGATCCTTGATGCATTAGAGGAATCTGAAAAGGAGCAGATCCGGGTAAAGGATATCATGCATACCCTTGTCGTATTTGTCTCTTCCAATGATTCCGTAGATGCAGCAGTTCGCCTGATGGAAACGAATAGTTTCTCGCAGGTCCCTGTGATCGATGACGGCGTGCCGGTCGGCAGCCTCTCCGAAGATATGATCGTACGTTCGATGGCAGATGGCAAAACATCGGCGATCTCTCAGATGAAAGTATTCGACCTGATGGGCGAATCATTTCCCACGGTGTCACCTGCCACCGATGTAGCTGTCGTTTCTTACATGCTGGAGCGCTATCCTGCAGTCTTGGTCCTTAAAAGAGGGAAAGCTATTGGTTTTATCACAAAGCATGATATCATCAAATTACTTCACGGGTGACAGTAAGAATCTTGGATAAGATTGGTTTTCAGATACGTACTCCCCTCCGACAGAGTTGGAGGCCTGACAGAACCAATAGAGCAATACGACCTCAAGGAAAGTCTAATCCTGACCCTTAATGATCAAGAGGATATCATTATGGATAATTTGTAAATAACGGTAAAACCGGTCTGGGAATGGCTACCGGAAAACTAAAAAAGACAATTGTCATGACTTTTTATCGGGTAACATGGATCGATCGGATTTCCAGGGCCTTGTTGGGATAGTTGCCAATATAATTCTTCAGTTTCCTGATATGTGGCTCGCATTTTTACGAATACAGGGAAAATACTTCTCAAACTCCGATACATCTATTATTCCGGGGAGGATGTGACTGTCGGAATCATATAATGCGACCATCTTGTACGACAATAATTAATAATCCTTTTATGCATTGATACATATCTCTAAGCAACGATCATTTGATTTGAGCTGAATCATTTGTGGTTGGAAGCTTCAGACAAATTCCAACACAACAGATAAAAACCACATTAAACAGATATAATCAATAAATCTACAATTAAAACCAATAGGAGAATAATATGGATCTTGAAGACAAATTACTGATGATGCCAGGACCTGTACCGGTCGCATCCCGAATCCTTCGGGCCATGTCAAAGCCCATGATCAACCACCGGGGAGCTAAATTCTCAGAGATCTATGAGGATTGCATAGATGTCCTGAGGGATATTTTCAAAACGGAGAACGACCTGTTCGTTCTTAGTGGCTCAGGTACTGCCGCAATGGAAGCAGCGGTCGGTTGTACCATCGATAAGAACGATACGGTGATATCCATAGAAAATGGTAAGTTCGGTGAGCGGTTCAAGGACATCGCAGGACGCTACGGTAACGTTGTACCCCTCGAATTCGAATGGGGAACATCCTTTGATCTGGGTCTTGTTGAAGAAAAACTGGCAGACGGTGCCAAGGCCATTACCATGGTACACAATGAGACCTCTGCAGGTATACAGAACCCTGCTGAAAAGGTCGGAAAGCTTGCTAAGAAATATGATGCCCTATTTATCATGGATGGTGTCACATCCATTGGTGGCGATACGGTAATGGTCGATGACTGGGGTGTCGATATTGCAGTTGTTGGATCACAGAAATGTATTGGTGCACCCCCTGGGCTTTCAATGCTCTCCGTGAGTGAAAGAGCCTTTGATGCCATGGAGAAGGACAACCTTCCATATTACCTTGATCTTAAGGCTTACAAGAAGAGTGCCGACAAGAGCAGCACCCAGACCCCCTACACTCCTGCGATCCCTCTCTTCTACGGATTGCAGGAAGCATTGCATGTGGTCAGGGAAGAGGGGATGGATGCCAGGATCAGGCGGCACAGTACAGGTGCTGCGGCAATACGTGCGGCATCGGCTGCGATGGATGTTGCGATGTTCCCCGATCTGGACGGAGATAGCAAATATTCCAACACGGTCTCAGCAATGAAGTCCCCCGATAATCTTGACAGTAATGATCTGAAGAAGGACATGATGGCCGCGGGTATTGTGATCGCTGGCGGACAGGGACGATTGAGTGGTAAGATATTCAGGATCGGAAGTATGGGCAACATCACCTCACGTGACCTCCTCCTGACGGTGCAGCAGCTTGAACTGGCGTTCAAGAAGCGTGGTCTGGTCAATGAGTTTGGTCCCGGGGTAGAGGCAGCTGCCAAGGTACTGGATATATTCTGATAGTCAACTCTGATCATGAACATGAATACGATAGGTGTTGTGGATACCACGTTCGCTCGTTTCGATATGGGACGGGCAGCGATCGATGAGATCCAGCAGAATGTTTCTGTCAGGATCAAGAGGATCACCGTTCCCGGGGTCAAGGATCTTCCGGTAGCATCAAAAAAATTGATCGAGGAGGAGGGCTGCGAGCTGGTAATCGCTCTGGGTATGCCAGGGGCACAGGATCAGGACAAGGTCTGTGCACATGAGGCATCCCAGGGAATTATACAGGCGCAGCTGATGACCAACACCCATATCCTTGAGGTGTTCGTACATGAGGACGAGGCGAAGGATGATCGTGAACTCCTGGAGTTGATGGACAAGCGTTCCCGGGAACACGCCCTCAACGCGATCAAGCTGATGTTCAAACCTGAGCAGCTTGTGAAAGAAGCTGGAACGGGCCAACGACAGGGGTTTGAGGATGTGGGATCCCTGCGGGGCTGATAGTCCATTCATGCACCTGAATGTTCATGTGCCTGAAGAAATGAAGATTAAACTAACGGATCGATTGTAATAACAAGAACAATATCTGAATTGGAGTGTTATAAATGACAATTAAACTAGGATTTGTGGTAGCAGAATTTAACAGGGATCTGACATACCAGATGGAACTTCTTGGAACCGAACACGCAAAGTTCCTGGGTGCAGAGGTTGTGGAAACGATTCTCGTACCTGGCGTCTATGATATGCCCCTTGCTATCAAAAAGCTCTGCATCATGGATAATATCGATGCCGTGGTCACCATCGGTGCTGTCATCGAAGGGGCAACCAAGCATGACGAGATCGTTGTCCAGCAGGCGGCACGAAAGATCATTGACCTGTCCCTGGAATATGACAAACCCGTGACACTGGGTATCGCAGGTCCTGGAATGACACGCATGGAAGCACACCAGCGTATTGATTATGCCAAACGTGCTGTAGAAGCAGCAGTAAAACTGATAAGGCGCTTGTAACAACGATCGGAGGAGTAAACATACCATCTTCAAGATTAGCACGTGTGGCAGAATCGCCCACCATACGGGTCGCAAACATTGCGAACAAATTGAAGGACAATGGTGTCGACATCATCAGTTTCAGTGTGGGCGAACCCGATTACTACACTCCAAAACATATCTGCTATGCTGCATCCGAGGCGATGTACGCAGGTGAAACACACTATGCTCCCTCTGCGGGTGTCAAAGCCCTGAGAGAGGCCATTGCCAAAAAACTGCGTACAGAGAACAAACTGGACGTTACTGATGAGGATGTCCTTGTTACACCCGGTGCAAAGCAGGCGATCTTTGAGATCATGATGTCAGTGCTTGATGATGACGATGAGGCGATCCTTTTTGACCCCGCTTGGGTCTCATACGATCCATGTATCAAGTTCGCAGGTGCCAATCCGGTGTGGGTCCCCACAGACCCTGAGAACGATTTCACTCCCTATGACATCGCCGAGCATATAACTGACAGGACACGTCTGATCGTTGTCAACAGTCCCTGCAACCCCACCGGAGGAGTGTATGGCAAGGAAATACTGAAGAACATCGCTGACCTTGCCATTGATCATGACCTGCTGGTGCTCTCTGATGAGATATATGAGAAGATCATCTATGACCGGGAACATGTCAGTATCGGTTCCATGGATGGAATGCAGGACCGCACGATCACTGTAAACGGTTTTTCCAAGGGCTATGCCATGACTGGCTGGAGATTGGGATACGTTTGTGCGGAGGAGGAACTGCTACATGATTTCAAGAAGATACATTCCCACTCGGTCAGCAGTGCCACGACATTTGCACAATATGGTGCGGTCGCAGCGCTTGAAGGACCACAGGGATCGGTGGAAGCAATGGTAAAGGAGTTTTGGGCCAGGCGCGATATCCTAATCGATGGTCTCAACTCCCTCAACATCAGATGTAAGAAGCCCGATGGAGCGTTCTACGCATTTGCAGATGTCAGCGAATATGGGACCGGTGACGAGATTGCGGAAAAGCTCCTCTCAAAGGCACATGTTGCCGTTACCCCGGGTTCAGCATTCGGGGATAGCGGTAAGGATTTTATTCGGATCTCCTATGCTACATCACAGGACCGGATACGTCAGGGCCTGCAGAGGATCGAGGATACTCTTATTGGATAATATAATATTATTGGCTTTTCAGAACTTGATCCGGGAATTACCGATAGACATGGGTCTAATGGTTCATTGATAACGCTCAAGAACCTTTTTTATTAGTTTACCAGTGCTACAAAGAGGACAACTCTTCGACTGTTTCACACGTACCACTCTTGTGTTGAACCCATGTTCCCTCAGGTCCCCTTCAAGTTTTATCTTATCAAAACGCTGGTCATATCCAAGTGCTACTATGTCTGGTCGTATGGTCTCCAGTGGCTCAAAGATATCCCTTTCACTCCCGAGTGCTGCCGCGCCCACCACAGCCAGGGACCTGATCATCTCAAGACGCTGGTCTTCCGGTATGATGGGGATCGGCTTGTGTTTGATCATCGAATCCCTTGCAACCAATACATACAGTTCATCACCCAGCTTGCGGGCCTGTCTTAGAAAAAATACATGTCCTGGATGTAAGATATCAAAGGTTCCTGTTGCAAGTACACGTGTCAAAGATATCACCTGTTTAATAATACACTCATTAATTTAATTATGTGATGTACATACGACATACATATGGCAATGTTATTAATAATCTTATGGAAAAAGGACTGAATTTCAGGACGAAAATCCTGGTCACTGCCTGGTCTATACCAGCACATCATCCCTCGCCAGTTCGATGCCCACATGAGTGTCAGGAAGGAA
>CAYRGB010000027.1:7966-10487 GCA_964423715.1 uncultured Methanosarcinales archaeon
GGAAGTGCCTACGCCTTTGAAACCTGTGAGGATATGAAGGTACATGTTCCTCCCACCCAGCACGGCTTCCCTGCAGTCATCATGATCTCACCATTATCCTCTTTCAGATACTCACTCTGCATTCGCAAGAATGGAACTCCTCTTCAACGTCCTTCAGCGCGTTCCCACAGAATCCATAGTGTTGATAACGATCAGGTCTGAGATATGCGGATCATTTACTACCCGGTGGACGATTTCCCAAAACACTTTTCGATATGATCATTGGCCGGGGGTTCTGTTATCAGGCTCACCCCGATGGCAACAAGAGCCGCAATAGGCGTAGCAACCAGTATCGGGTCCACCATGGTCCATGTGCCACTCAGCAGGGTTTCGGTCCCATAGATGGCATTGCAGATTCCCAGAGGAGCCGCTTCCTTTGTGTGCACGAAGGCCAGCCAGAACAGACTGGTAAAGGTACCGGTAAGCATGCTGGCGATGGCACCCTCTCGTGTCATGCGTTTCCAGAATAGGGCTCCGGCATACATTGGAAGGAATGCTGCAGCACACAGTCCGAAGAAGATCGCGGTGGCTCGTGCGATGATACTTATGGGAAGAACATATGCCAGTATGACGCTAATCAGGATCGTTACGGCGATACCCACTTTTATGACAGGGATCGTTCTGCCGGTCTTACCTTTCATCAAGAACTCACGGTATAGATCGTGTCCAATAGCAGTCCCCATGGTATGGAACTGGGAACTGAGGGTTGACATAGCAGCTGCAAGGAGGGTGACCATGAATATGATCACAAATACTTCTGGCATTGCACTGTTTATGTACTCGGGCATGATCATATCAATGTTACCACCTGCGGCTTCCAGTGCGATCATTCCCCGTTCATTGAGAAAATACACATTCGATAAAGCGCCTACGATATATGCAACCCCTGCCATCAGGAGAATGAAAGGTCCACCCACAAAGATTGCCCGGTTTATGGATCTGTTACTATCAACCGTCATGAACCTGACCGCCAGCTGTGGCTGTGCAAGCACTCCGATCCCAACTCCGAGAATGATCGTGGAGACCATTGTCCACCAGATGGGTGATCCAAATTTGGGCATGGCCGTCCATCCCATATGCCCTCCAGCCGCCAGTGAGGCCGGGACCAGGGGCGCCATGTCCGTCAGGGCCTGGTGTGCTTCAGTGATCCCACCCAGTTTCATATATGTGAGCACGAGAAGGATACCCATCCCTCCGATCATCAGGCTACCCTGCAATGCATCGGTATACATAACCGCAAGCATACCGCCGGTTATAACATATGCTGCCACAATGATTATCAGGATCAGCACCGCAATATCATAATTGATCCCAAGGGCAGTCTCAATAAACCTGGCCCCACCTATCAGGACAATACCTGCATAGAGGGGCATGAACAGTCCGATCAGGGCACCGGAGAATCCCTGTATGAACCTTGATTTGAATCGCTTTCCAAGAAGTTCCGGGAATGTGATCGCCCCAAGACGTGCACCGATGCGGCGCGTCCTTGACCCGAATATCGCGAAGGCAATGAATATGCCCACAAAGATGTTCATGAACACCAGCCATAGAAGTCCCATTCCCAGTGTCGCAGAAACTCCGCCAAATCCGATTATTGCAGATGTACTGATAAATGTTGCACCATAAGAAAGTGCAAGGATATAGGGATGGACCTGTCGTCCGGCCAGCATATAGTCATCGACATCTTTTGTCCTTTGATAAGCAAGCCATCCGCAGTAGAACACCACCAGCAGGTAGATCAGTATGACAATTCCAAGTAATGATGTGCTCACGGCCATTATTCCAGCTCCTCCTCGTTCTCTTCATTCCATTTCAGTAATCCATATACCATACAGCCTATGGCACTAACGATGCACAAAATGTATGCGGTCCATATCAAAGGGTCCTCTATGCCTAACACATCAATTCCTGCCATAGGTTTTGATATCTGTTAACATGTAACGTACTTGAACTTTTCTGAAGTGGTGTGTTACGTTTAAACGTAAATGTATTACCGCAAACTATTTCAAGTACATCCACTTAAACAGGAAGTGATGTGTTACAAACCCATCAATTCATAACACTGGATTATGAATGGTTTTGTTAGACACTTTTGGGCACATAATGTGCCCTTTCCTCCCTTTACAATTCCACTATCTCGCATTCCAGTGAAGAAGGATCAAGAACTGCTACCGTTCTCCTGCCGGTGAGTACCCCTGAGGTCTCGCCGGGATTGATCACAGGAGTCCCTCCAACATCAGTGATCCTTGCATCATGGGTATGTCCCCGGACTACCACATCGAAATCACCGGATGCAGCAATGGCATGGACCTGTGCTTCATTGATGCCGTGGAGCAGGGCGATGTGTAGACCATCAATGGACAGGTCTGCGAAATCACCACAAATTCTGGCACCAAGTTCTTCGAACCAGGCTGTAATGGTCAAGCGGTCGCCATCGTTGTTCCCGAACACTCCGATTAATGGTGCGTTAAGAGCAGCGAAG
>CAYRGB010000028.1:0-10137 GCA_964423715.1 uncultured Methanosarcinales archaeon
TAACAGCTCAAGATATATTAAACAATCTCAATGATCTGTTCGATCGATACTCGGGGAAAGAGAAACTTGAGGAAGAGATCGACAGACTTCATTCTCATATCGTAGAGCTTGAGATAGACATAAAGAGACTCAAGAAGAATGAGGATACTACCAGACATGCTCTGTCTGCAAAGCAGGAGGCTGAGGAGAAGCTCAATGCAGTGAATGTCAGGATGGAGACCCTTGAGCATGAGGTTGACAGATTGAAGGAAGAAAATGCGAAAGAGATATCGTTCCGATACATCGAGAATATTCCTCCCCGGATGATACGATCCTACCTGTCGCAGATCGCATCGCTTCAAGCAGACCATGATTCCCTGATAACAGCTTATGTTCCTGCCGAACAACCGATCGATGAGATGACAGATTCAGATCGAATGTTGGAGTATATTGGTACGGCAGACCAGAACCTGATCAAAAAGATCGCAAATGATACTGGTTATGCATTATTCTACGATACCGCTCGTATGATCTGCGAGGTGGTCACACCGCCACTGCCCATCACACGGTCCAGCTGGGAGTTCAATGACAGGTTCGACATCAGTGACATGCAGACCCTTACAGAAATGGACCTCAATATCTGTGTGGTTGCAGCCCATGCCGGGCAGTCCCTGGTTGGAATTACCAACAACAGGCATGAGTTCACCGATCATCAGATCGTACAGAGTAGCGTTAAGGCCAAACATACAAAGGGAGGTTTTAGCCAGAGACGTTTCGAACGTTTACGAGACGAAGATATTGCACATCATGTGGACAAGGTACGCAAAACCCTGAAAACAATGCTATTCAATACTTCTGAGAGCATCGACTACCTGATAATTTGTGGAGATGTGACGTTGGGAAGGCATGTCTTGGATGCTATGCAGTTAGACACTGCTATTATAGAGAAAAATATTGAAGGGCGGGTCGAAAAACACAATATTGACAGCCTCCTGAAAAGTATATTCAGCTGTCGCAGATACAAATTATGAATATATTTGGTCAAACATGATCTCCAGAGATGAACTAGCAGGTATTATAGATGTAATGGGTGCTGCAACGATTGATGAAGTAGTGAGCATCTCAATGGAACTTTCCTATATGCGAGAAGAGGACGAATCAGAAGAGGAAAGGATCAAAAAGCTTTGCCAGAAGGCGAAGGATCAGCACATTATTGAAACTGTGTCCTCAGACGAGGTAAAAGACATTACTTCGAATGACACCGAATACTTCATCGTTGGTCCTAATGCATTTCCCGACTATCCTTCTGAATTAAGCGAGATCATCGATATACTTGAACTATCGGAACGAGAGCTGGACATGGATCGTGTTGCCAGGAAGTTTGCTCGAAGGCTTAAGGCGCGGCTGACATTCCTGAAAAATAGGATCAACGAACTTCCCGACCCAACACCGATTGATTGGATCGAAGAACTCGAAAAGAAATATAGTGACCTGTTAAACCTTTACTACGATTTTGACTCATGGCTGCCGGAGCTGTTCTCACCCATGGAGGAGGAGGTCATCGATGTCAGCAAGACACTGGATAACATAAAGAGACAGCACAAGCTATTTGATACTTATATATGAACAGGTTCAGGATCACACATGGCACGAGATCGAAGAGACAAATATTATTGGCAGGCGAAAGTTGATGGATACCGCTCACGTGCAGCATATAAGCTGATCCAGATCAACAGGAAGTTCAATTTAATAGAGGAAAAGGATACGATCGTGGATCTCGGTGCTGCCCCGGGCGGCTGGCTGGGGGTGGGCAGAGAACTTTCAAAAGGAAAGGTCGTTGGTGTTGATATTAAACGCATATCACCCATCACCGGCGTGGACACTATTCGCGGAGACATCACCTCCGATAGGACCATCCAGAAAATCATGGATATTGTCGGCAAACAGGGAGCGGATGTGGTTATCTGCGATGCCGCGCCGAACCTCTCCGGCAACTGGAACCTGGATCATGCAAGATCCGTTAATCTTGCAACCTCGGCACTGGAATGTGCAAAGAAGATCCTCAAACCACGGGGGCATTTCGTTGTAAAGGTCTTTCAGGGAGATATGTTCAAGGGTTACCTTGATGAAGTTCGCGGCAATTTTACCTACACTCGTGCCCATTCACCAAAAGCATCCCGGTCAGAGAGTGCTGAGATATATGTAATTGGGAAGAAGTTCCTCACTGCTCCCCTCAAAAAGAACGATGAATTCGAAGTCCATATCACAAAAATGGGGACAGATGGCGACGGTGCTGTTCAGATCGAAGGATTCATGGTCTTTGTGAAAGATGTAGGATTAGGTGAGACCGTAAGGATAAAAATAGCAGATGTGAAACCGAATTTTGCTTTTGCGAATGTTGTTGAACGTATCTCCAGCTAAAACAGGAGACACCAACAGGAGGATATCTTTTCTACTGTCTGACCAATCCCGGTACATGAGATTCTCATAATGATATACTGTTCAACAAACGGAAAATACAGATGATTTGGAACTCATCGATCCTGAAGGGTCTCCACCTCTTCCACAAGTCTTTTGCCGGATGCTATCTCGTCCACACTGTGCACAGAAGCTCCTACTTTCTCGATCACATGCCTGATGGCCTCATAATCAAGATCGTCTCCTTCAATGGTGATCTTGATGTTCTCTGTCTGTTGGTCTACTTCATACAGACTCAGATTGACACCTGCTATACCATCCAATACGCTCAACTTATTTGCCAACTCTATTGTAGAGGGGTGATGTAGTTTTAATACATCCAGAACCAATCGTTGTATTCCTGTCAATTTATTATCCGTCCTTAATATCCGGCATATCTGGCCGGTCATAGAATAAGGTTTCTTTTCAACCTCATTCCTTATAAAGCTTATTTCATCCTTCTGGCATAAACATTTTATGGCGTGAAAAATACATAATTATATATTCCAAAACGATTCTAAATATCTAAATAAGCGGTGAACTTATGATAGATCTACATACACACACGATATTCAGTGATGGGGAAGTTATCCCAAGCGAACTTGTTCAGAGAGCAGTGATCAAAGGATATGAAGCGATTGCATTGACGGACCATGTGGACTTTACGAACATCGATTACGTCCTTTCCGGTGTGAAAAAGGCGAAATATCTGGAAGACGTTCTGGACATACGGGTACTTGCCGGCGTGGAGATCACACATGTCCCTCCTTTAAATATCCAATCCATTGCCAGAATGGCTAAAAAGATGGGTGCTGAGATCATAGTGGTACATGGAGAAACGATCACCGAACCTGTGGCACCGGGTACGAACGCCGCCGTTGTAGAGATCGAAGAAGTGGATATATTATCCCACCCAGGTTTCATAACTCTTGAAGAAGCAGAGAGAGCTGTCGATAACGATGTCTATCTTGAGATCACATCCCGGAATGGTCACAACCGGACAAATGGACATGTTGCGAGGATCGGGCTGGAGGCAGGTGCAAACCTGATCGTCAATACGGATACGCACAGTCCCGATGACCTTATCACGCAGGACACTGCTATGAAGATCGCAATGGGTGCAGGGTTGACTGAAAAACAGGCCAAAGTGACGATGGCAAATTCAAAACATCTGTTAGATTCAGTGATCCCGTGCTAAAGTGTGGGCTTCCTGTCTATATACATTATGAAGAAACAACAACAGGATATCCAATTGTTTCAGGTACCATGCGCAAAAAGATCATAGACATTAGCGTGAGGATTGCCCCCTCCATGCCTGTATTTCCCGGTGATCCACAAGTAACCATACGGACAGTAGCGGATATTGATACTGATGGTTGTTCAGTGTCAGAGATCACTCTTGGCAGCCATACCGGCACCCATGTCGATGCACCTTCACATATATTGAAAAACGGAACCACTGTGGATAGACTTTGCCTGGAGGAACTTATAGGTAATGCACTTGTGCTGGACCTGTCTTCAAATGTATCCAATATCACATCCGATGACCTGGATCGTGCATACAGCAGGGATGATCGTGATGATGGTTGCAGTATATTGTTGATCAAGACCTCAAACTCAAGGATATGGAACGAAAGGACAGAGTTCGATCCTGAGAACATGATCTGCCTGGATGAAAGTGCCGTGGATTGGGTGGTCCACCGCAGCTTCACGACTGTAGGTGTCGATGGATTCTCGGTGGAGGAAAGCGATCTTTCCATACACCGAATACTATTTGAAAATGATATGAACATTGTGGAATGTCTGGACCTTGGAGAAGCAGAGGAGGGTTCATATTATTTTATCTGCTTGCCTCTCAAATTGAAAGATGGGAACGGTGCACCTGCACGTGCGATCATCGTTACGGATAATTAAAGATAGGATATAACCTACAGATGTATAATAAGCTTACATATATATAATATAGATATCTTTATAAATATTAAGAGCATTATATGTGGGCATATTGAATTGTTTCCATTGTAGAATGATCCACCCAATTCGATAATTACATTTCATATATCATCAATGTAAATATTCCATTTAATCGCAAGAGGGGATTCGCACGAAAGCAAACCAAAGTCACATGATGAGACAAAATGAGCGGGCACAGGTAGGAATTGGTACCCTCATCATATTCATATCCATGGTATTGGTGGCAGCAGTCGCTTCCGCTCTTCTGATCAAGACTTCAGGTGTGCTACAGCAAAAGGCTGCGCAGACAGGGCAGGAAACCACACGGGAAGTAGCATCGAATATGCGTATTGACCGCGTAGAAGGTGAACGTGCAGCCTATGACACAATAACAGTAGTAAATGGTGTAGCATCTCCAACCGACATATCCCTTTATAAGGGTGCAATGGTTGAATGGATCTCTCTGAACGGCGGGTTCAATGTCACGGTAGACGGGGAAAACGATGATGTCAGCGACGGTTCATACTATGAACACCGGTTTGCCTCCAGTGGAACATACAGTTTTACAGTTTCCGACGGTACGAACAGTACCACTGGTGTGATCTCGGTAAATAATACTCTTGAATACGAGATGATCTCGAAACTCCATATGACCGTATCCCTCGGACCAGGAAGTGAGGATGTAGATCTAGCACAGGTGATCGTCTATCTCTCAGATGGAGCTCATGTGGCAAATATAAGATATGATCTATTTGATACCAGTACAAATGTGCATAAACCAACTTCAAATTATTTTGCAG
This sequence comes from uncultured Methanosarcinales archaeon, assembly GCA_964423715.1. Classification (GTDB taxonomy): domain Archaea; phylum Halobacteriota; class Methanosarcinia; order Methanosarcinales; family Methanosarcinaceae; genus JAIOTO01. Next base: position 5,190 of record CAYRGB010000028.1, read on the forward strand.
TAAGTCCAATTCGAATCAGAGACAAGACTACGTTCAAGGCCACACAACCCGTCCTGAGGTCCGGGGATATGATGGAGATCGTTATCGACATACGTAAGGTGTTTGGTGCAGAGGACGATTATTATATCGGACTGGAGCCCCGGACTGAGGTTTCGCTCCAGATGAGGCCCGAAGCCGGTGCACTGGTTGTATATGACTTCACGACACCGGGCGCATACTTTAACGACAAGTACATCCTATTAGGATTCTGATATGATATCCTTTATAACCAGATGTTATATACTTAGTTATACAACATCAAAAATGTGACAATGTATACGTTTCATCGCCTCGAACAAGCTCGAACACGAAATCGCCCTCAATCGGACCTTCGATCACAACACCCCGATCATGTCCAAGGTTCATGGCAAGGTAACTATCAATTACCCGTCTACCATTCACATCGATCACTCCTTCTCGAAACTTCACAGGGTCGCCCTCAAGGAACGTATGTTCCTTCACGTTGCTGGCATACTGACACAGGATCGTATTGTTTTCCAGCATCCATTCCGAATTGGTGAGATTGCCATCCATATCCGGATCAGGGTCCACACCAAATGCCACATATCGCACATTATCGGGCATTGAAAGACTTACAGTACACATTGAACCATCCTGACCAGTTGCATCCAGATCCCGCGCATATCCCCCCTGCATCGCGGATATTCCCAGAGCGGCATCCTTGAGCTGCCTATCAACATCAGCACCTTCGATGAAAGGAGAGATATTACTCCAGGAGATGGTCATCAGCATAATAATAACAGCTGTGATCGTTAGATAGACCACCATCTTGAGGGGGATGGTATCCACACCCCTATTATCATTGAGAAATCCTGTTTGATCCCTCATTGGTGGTCATGCCTCTTAATCAAGCCAGTTGAAGAACTTGTCCAGTGCCTGTCTGCGATGGGATGTCTTGTTCTTTTCCTCATCACCGATCTCCCCAAAGGTCCTACAACGATATTCGAATATGGGATCATAGCCAAAGCCTCCGGACCCACGCTCCTCATGTGCGATCGTACCCTCGACCGTCCCGGTGAACACTACCGGCTCACAACCCGGCTCACAGTATCCGATGACAGATTTGAACACGGCACTCCTGTCAGTTTCATCCTCCATCAGTTTGAGCACTTTCTGGTTGCCCAGGTTATCCTCTACGAATGCAGAATACGGTCCTGGAAACCCCCCCAGTGCATGAATGAACAGCCCGGAATCGTCCACCATCACAGGGATTTCCAATTTCTCTGCCGCCCATTTGGCACCGTATGATGCAATGGGTTCAAGATCATCTTCCTGAAGTTCCGGATATCCACTCCGATCCTGCAATACCTTAATATCCTTTGCCGCAAGGATCTCCTTTGCTTCCCTGAACTTACCACTATTGCCGGTTACAAATACCATCTTACGCATAACGACCTCTCCTTTCGATCTCTGATACCCTGCACAGCACCTCATCTGCATCATCCAGGGTCCGTCGGTAGCCTCGGCAAAATGCCTCGAACAGGTCCTCGTGATCGGTGTGTGTGCTTTCAAATGTCTGGAACAGTACATGTACGTCCATGCCTCTGGACTCTGTGGAACTACCGACGAACGCCAGTCCAAAATCGATCAGGTACACCCTGTCCTGATACAGAAGCATATTGGATGTGGTCAGATCCCCGTGGATAATACCACCCATGTGAAGTTTACCCACGGTCTCTCCCACTTTTTCACTTAGCTCTGGAGAGATTATCTTCTTTATGATCACTCCGTCAATGTATTCCATCTCGATGGTGAAATCATAGATATCATGTATGATCGGTGTGGGCACCCCACTGCGCCGGGCCTCGGATATCAGCCTGGCCTCAGCGCGGGTTCGCTCTTTGCGTATCCGCAGGTCCAATTCCTCCAGACGATAGCGTTTGGCTACACGCTCCTTTATCACATAGCCGTTCACCACGCTGACAGTTGCCTCTGCACCCCTTGCGATATACATGAAATCACCTCCCACCTGTCATCCATGTGACATCCACTCCATCCGGTCTGAAATTGGGATTGACGTGCGAGCTCTCGACCGATATCGTGCTCCCTGCATTGAACATCAGCAGTCCCAGATACGCGATCATAGAACCATTGTCACCCATGAACCTCTTCTCAGGCACATAGAACGATGCTCCACGGTCGTCGCACATGATATCCAGCATCTCACGTAACCGCATGTTGGCACCTACACCGCCTGCCAGCAGTACCTCGTCCTTGCCGGTGTGTGCCAGGGCACGCTCGGTGACCTCCACCAGCATGGCGAACACATGCTCCTGGAAGGAATAACACACATCCTCAAGTGATGCTTTCGTCAGGGCATCCGATGCTGCGGTGGACAGTCCGGAGAAGGAAAAGTCCATGCCCTTAACCACATAGGGCATCTCCACATACCCTGTTGCGTCCCTGGCATATGCCTCCACCTTTGGCCCGCCCGGATGCCTGAGATCCGCATTCCTGGCGAACTTGTCCAGCGCATTCCCGACCCCGATATCAAGGGTCTCGCCAAATACACGATACCGTCCGGCCCGATAGGCCAACACCTGAGAATTGGCACCACTGACATACAACACCCCCGGATCCGATGCCGGTGTCTTCCATCGTCCGACCTCGATATGTGCTATACAGTGATTCACCCCGACCAGGGGCACGTCCAGCGACAGTGCCAGCATGCGGGCCGCTGTTGCAACGGTCCTCAGGCACGCACCCAACCCAGGCCCCTGGGAGAATGCGACCGCATCGATGTCGGTGGGCTCGACACCATAGGCTCGTGCCTCATCCAGCAGATTCCCAAGGACTGGGGCTGCGAACATCGCATGGTGCTGGGCTGCCTCACGTGGGTGGATGCCACCTGTTTTCGGGCGATACGTCTCAGTGACCTCGGCGATCACATCTTTCTCATCCACAATGGCCGCACTCAGGTTCCATGCGGTGCCTTCGATACCAAGTATTACTGTCAGATATAAGTCTCCTGAGAGGGTAATGGAACACTGGGGGATATTAAGGTTACTGCTAAGTTGAGGGTCCTGTCCAGTTGAGAAATGCTTTAATACCAACACGATCAATTACCAGACATGACAGACGAAAATACCAGAACTGGAAAAGACTTGGGACTGGCAGAAAAAAGAGATGCTTTATACGCCAGCATCGGCGAGCCACACCTGCCAGACCTGGCATCCCACATGGATACAAATGTGCTTCAGCCAATGGAGGGTATCCATTACCAGCCCCTCAAGACCACCGGCCTTCAGAGTGCTTCAGATATGTGGATCGACAGGGACAGGATGATCGAAGGGTTGCATCGCAAGGAAGTGGTTGAAGACCACCGGAAGAAAGTTCAGAACTTCATATAATATCCTACGCAAAATGGTCAGATGATCCCCATCTCGCTCAATCGGTTGGGCAGGTAGGTCTCGGTCACAAAATCCAGGCCCTTGCCTGCGAACGCCTGTTGTTCTGCTTTTTTCCTGATATTGAGCTGCAGGTTGAGCTGTTCTTTCCAGTAATCGGTCTTGAACCGGGGGTCCGTCAACTCACTGCGCAGGGCATCCACATCCTTATCGGTCAGCTTGTCGGTGGACAGTTCATACTCCACGATATCCGAGGGCTGGACCCCCACGAACTTCGCAGCCGGCGTGGCCATGAACTCGGACAGGTGGGCACTCTTGATCGCGCCATAGGCAACGGATGCATATATTCGATAGGACCAGGGATCACCATCAGTGAACACCACCACAGGTATGTTCAGCTCTTCGTTCATCCGTTTGATGAGCCGTCGGGTCGAACGGGCCGGCTGTCCTTTCAGGTGGACAAGGATAGCATTGTGTTCCTCATCAAACCCATTCTCTATGAGCCGGGCGTACATACCGCCAGTTTCGATGGCAATGATGAACTTGGCATCATGGTCCAGAAAATCGATATTCTCCACATTGAACGGGATCTGGTATCCACTCTCACCGATATCCTCCTGGCAATGGATCGTACGTTGTCCACGCTTCGTCTCCTCCCGGATCCGTATCGGACCGAACATCGTAGCTCCATCCTCTTCGGGTCGCATGTGGAAATACTCCCTTTGAAGATCGGATATGATCTCAAGGTCCTCGATCAGGCGATTACTTTCCTGCTGTTCACGGAACTTGGCGATATCCCAGTTCTCAGAGATATAGTACAACTCCCTCAATGTGGAACCACGGTTGTATGTAAGGTGGTTCTTCACAAGGAAATCAACGGTATGAGCCGTTTTCAGTAACTGGAACGCACCCTTTACTGTCTTTGCACTCCGGTTACTCGTACGGTTCCCATATACCCACACATCACTCTTCTCACTATATTCGATGTTGTTCTTGGTGCGGCTTGGCAGGTTGACGTTCGGAACGATCTCATTTACGAACTGGTCGTAGAGATTCTCAGCAAGTCCAAGGAGCCGATCCCTGGCAAGAGCGTCATGCTCTTTCCGGTGTTCTGGAATCGTCTTATCAGTGTCAGCCATTCAGACAACTCCCTTTATAGCCCTGGCACCGGTAACCATCTCCTCCTCCAGACCCTCCACAATGGGTGAGGACAACCTCGCAATATCGTCATCTGTCAAAGACTCAAGGGAATAGGTTACTGCCTTGGATGAACCCGGGGGCAGCCCCATCGTCCAGACATGATCATAATCGTTACCCAGGGTGATCACCCTGGGTTCGGGTACTGCATTACTGATCTTGTATGGGATCATGTCATGCAGTTTGAAATCGTATTGTTTGCTCCCGAAATTCTTAGCCGTTATTGACACATTCACGTTATCATCGCCCATTTTCTTGACCTTCCTGCGGATGAGCAGATTTCCCATCACCTTTGCTATGACGGGGTTGATATCGGGTATTTCCCTATCCAGCGCCTCGGCAAG
>CAYRGB010000029.1:0-9807 GCA_964423715.1 uncultured Methanosarcinales archaeon
TTAATGTCGAATACTTCCTGTTTCTTGTCAAATTTGAACATGTAAATACCTCTTTATCCTAGGAGTATTGGTGCTAACGCTATGTATACCAAGAATATCAATATACCAGCAACCGCTCCGTATAATATCCCTATGTCTCTGCCAACTTTCTTTCCGATCCGCTGCGTGATCTCACTGTTTACGAACTCGATCTTCTCATCGATCTTATTCAATCTGTTAAGTACTTCCTCGAAATCTGCAGAATCCACTATTACTGCAGGGATTACACTTTTTATTTCCTCGTCGCTCATGTTACATCACCTGCCATACAAGTAATGGGATCACTATCACCATCAGCAGTGCAAAGATAAACCCAATTGCAAAACCAAGCACTCCTGTAGCAGATACTCCTGAGTCGAGTTTCTGGTTTCTTGCTATCAGCTGTGCTCGGTATCGAATATCTCCGACCACAGTGTCTATAGCGCCCATCTGGGGTTCAATTACTGTTGGGACCCCATTTCCACTTTCATCTTCTGCCATATCACTTACCTCCCGAACAACAATAGGCCAAGGAACGATAATGTGATCGCAAGACCTATCATTATCCCTTCGACCTTACCTGCATGGATTCCGGAATGGAATTTGTTCATGTTACCGGCAACTATCATTTCCCTCTCTATGCCGAGTACCCGATTGCGAATAGTGGCAAGTTGTGATGCCATCGGTTTGAGTCCGCCTGCTTCTTCCTCTTCCTCTTCCTCTCCGCCTACCTCCAGTATCATGGGTTCGGCATCAATGGCTCCGGGATCTTTTGAAGCGCACTCTTTGATCTTGCTGACAATGGTTCCTTCATCCTCAGTACCCATCAGGTCGATACATTCGACTTGTTCCTGGATCCGTTTGACTGCTTCATCGTTCAGGTTCTCCACATAGGGGATAGCACCAATTGCACCGACAATACGGTTCTCTTCCACACCATTGGCATGCAGCATCAGGAATGCATTACCGGTGATATGCCCCTTAACCTCTGAACCGGTTACGATCATGTACCTGATATTGGGGTTGGAGATGATGTGTGCAACGACCTTCTCCAGTCCAAGGTTCTCTGTCTTACATGGCCCAGTGATCGCTGCTCCTGCTTCAAGATGTGGTTCTCCATGAAGGTGTGAACCCAGGGTGATGACCGCTACGCAGTTCTGTACATCCCCTACCTCATATTCTCCCTTAAGGATCGGCCATCCTGGGGCTGGTTCTCTTTTATCGACCATTATTAGATTCCTCCCATCATGCTGAGTACGTACAATGCCAGTGCCAGGATCCCTGAGAACAGAAGACCGACAACTATTCCGTAGAACATGTTGCTGTATATGCCAGCATGGTATGATGTATCCTTACGCCCGGGGAAAGAGTTTAGCAATGGTCTGTCCGGAGCCAGGGAATTTAGCAGATCATTTGCTATCTCATCCAGCTCATCGAGTCGTTCGAATACTGGATCCATAGAGTAACCTAAAACGTCTTCTCGTTCTGCTGCGAGTAATGATGTCAATGGATCAAGCACCAGATGCGCTTCTGGGGCTACGTGAACCATACTCATTCTAATTCCTCCTCTGTTGGTAAAAGCCCGATTCCGATAACATCATATGCATCTCTTTCAACCAGCTCCCTGTATTTCGTAAATGCTGTGTACCAGATGAACAGTCCTATCAATATTGTAGGGGTTGATGCGGCGCCATCACTGACTAAAGCAACGATACCCGCGATCACCATCGCAATGGCCCCCTTCTCAACACTAGTAACAAGTGTTCGGTCCTGTGTTTCGTCTGATCCAAGGTTCGCGTTGAATGGATGCAGTATTCCAAGACCTGCTGTGATGTAGATCACAGCGATGTATCCGGTTGCGACCACATATGCCAATACGTCATCGAACATAAACGATCCTGTCATTGTGACACTGAGTCCCAGGATCGCAAGTGAACCGGCACCGGCGATCTCGGTCATGGATTTTACCATGATCGGGATTCCCATGCCAAGTACTTTGTTCGCGAGCACTCCGATCACCAGTCCGATGATCGCAGCAGTGATAAGCGAGATAACCGGTCCGGCTATGCCTCCTATTGCCAATCCGAACATTGTTGCCACAACTCCCATTCCAAGAGCCAGCATACCAATGGATGGGACACCTGTTCCGAGACCATAACTGGCCACTTGTCTAACAGCTGAGCTTCCCCATACAATGGCGCAGATGGCACCTAGTGCACCAATGAACGCGAAGGCAGATCCCGCTATGTTCACCAGGAAATAGCCCAGGTATACTGCGATCAATCCACCGATAACGCCAAAAACGATCAAATTGTTCTGTGGAATTTCCTCACCAGCGGACATATTATAGACCTCCTATTGTCAGGACACCCACAAGTGCACAGAGGAAGGTTGCGACAAATGATGCTTGCACGGCCTTTGGCCATTTCTTGAACTTAGGATCATGGAAACCTTCGATCGTACCTCCAATGTTGTATGAAGGGATAACTGCATTCACGAAGAAGATACCGACAGCAAAGATGCTGGCCAGTCCAACAAGGTTCGTGTCTGTCAGTCCTGTACTCGTGCTCATCAATGAATAATAGATCAGCGCACCGCCCAGTCCACCGAGGGCTCCACCAATGATACCGCTCACAAATGATACGGTTGGCAGGCCATGTCCTTCTGTACCCTGTGAAACATAAATATCCTGTCTGTCTTTAGTGATGGGATCATAGTCCACTTTTGCGGATGCTGGTGGGACACCTACTCCGTAGACATAGACCCAGGTACCAACGATCATTGTTGCCCCTATCATTATCATGGCACCCACAGCTCCGGATGCAACGACCAGCGCTATGCTATCGGTCACGTTCATCATGGCTCCAGCGGTCACAAGTCCGGTAAGACCTGCTCCAGCCGCAAGCTGCACTGTGCCAGTTCCAATACCGGTTGCCTGTGCCATAGCTGCGGGAGCTCCACCCACAGGTACGAAGTGAACACTCCATGAGATCAGCATTCCGCCGAGAGTGATCAATACTATATATAATATATTAGCTGCCAGGATTCCTACTATGTCGATCATGCAGCCACCTCTTCTTCTTCTTTGTATGGTCCAAATGCATTACGTGCTGATACCTCTATTCTCCGGTTCCAGATTATCAAAAGAAGTATAATGACCACTCCAGCAATGACTGACATCCATCCTACTGCAGTGCTGATCGATGCATCGAATACAGTGGTGACCCATCCGCTCAGGAATACTGTCATACCAAAAGCAATTCCGGTAACAGGTCCTCCGAACTTGGCACAGAACCAGGAGTTGTCGATACCATTCCTGAGGCCAGATTCTGCACGCCTGACAATGTTACCGGAATTGGCAGCATTGAGGCCAGATCCGAATTCCACATTCTGGAACTCACGTTCTGCACCATAGTGAACGTCCCCGGTCGATGAACCGATGGCACCTATGGTGATTCCCCATATAAATGCCAGAAGTGGCAGTGGGAAGGGGTGAGCAAGGATCGCGGTCATCATATACGCTATGGCAATGATACAGAATGTGGTGATATATGCATATCCCATCATGACCGGTACATGTGATCGTATGATATCAAGATATATCGGTTGTTTGTAACGTTTCTGACTCGCAGTTCTGCCCAAATATGCGGTCACACAGTAACTTCCGTGTACCACAGCGGCGACGAGAGCACCGATGGCAATTGCAAAAAGTATTGACATGCTGAATGCAGTCATCAATACTGAGGTCACGGTCCCACCGATCGCACACATAAGTGCATTGGATGGTGGTTCACCTGAAATTGCTTTGTTGAATATCCGATGTGGATACATCATTTGGGGTGCTAGCTGTACCTGGGAGTTCGGATTACTCTGTGATCCGACATCAGATTCAAGATCCTCTGATGCACCAGCGACCGTTGCCGCGGCGCCCATTAGGGCTAACACACCCATACCTATGAGTGGTTCCATCTGTTTTATATCCTCCTTTATTTGCAAATTGTGTCATTATCTATGTAGTGCAGAGGAGTACTGTACTTTCTCCTGTATCCTGCGATGTGTATGATTATAACATAGACTAACGTAAGATGGTCTCCATTACATGAAATCATTCATAAAGCTTTCGGATTTGACTGTTAGGGACAAGTATCCAATTCTAATCCTCCCATTGTCCTAAATTGTCTGCAGAACATTGTCATTCTCATAGCAGCTCTTTTCACGATCGTTACTATTAAATACCCTGCTACAACTACGTTTTTCATTGTGATTGGATCATCCACAGGCTTCGGTTTTATTATTATAACTGCCTGATATTATTGGACGAAATGGTTTCCAGTTAATTATAAACTTGATTTCAGAGAGTTTGTATCCAAGAACTTCCAGATGTCTGTATTCTTCTTTCAAAGCAAAATCTGTTAAAATACTTAATAAATAAATATGCGTAACACAAATATATATTGTTTATTGTGTGCGCGTTTCAAAAATATCTAAGAGTTAAGTCTTAGATCGGTCTCGGTAATCTGGCGGTACTACAAGAACAAGGATGTCTGATAGTTGCAGGACTTTTTGTGTAACAGACCCCACGATCTTCTTGATACCAGTCCTTCCATGGGTGCCCATGATTATCCTGTCAACGTCGTGTTCTTTTGCGGCCTTCACGATCATTTCTGCTGCACTCCCCCCTTCGATCATGGACGTTATGTCTGAGACATCACACCCCATCTCGAGCAGTATGTTGATGATGAGGTTGTTGACGTGTTCAGCTCCCTCCTTCCTCCATGTCTTTCGGCCAAGGCCCCGGTCACCGACCACATGAAGGACAATGATATGTGAATTGTGTTCCTTTGCGATCTTTCCCGCAACCTTTGCAGCATTCTTCGAGTAGGTTGAACCATCGATGGGGAGTAATATTTTCATCAAAGCTGGGTTATCGTTAAATGTCTTAAAGTTATTGGAATAATCAGGATGGTAATCAATTGGTTGCAATACCCCCTACTTGTCCATTGAGGAGACCTATTATGAACAAATACGAAAAGTTCAAAAAAATGGAAAGCCGGAGCTATTCAGACGTCACCCGCTATTTGAAAAAGAATACCCACCTCACTGCCCGAGAGTGGATGATCGCACGTCTGTGTGCGGATTTCAAGACAATTTCAGACCATTCGGAAATGACGTGGATAGGACAGAACCTCCCGGAACTGGTACCCTTTGTGGAGGAACCCTACACAAGACAGGAGGTATCCAATGCCCTTGCAACCTTCAAGAAGAAAGTACGCAGGAGTGGTAACACATTCTTTTATGCCTATTACGCAGGTTTGATCAACAAGGATGAGATGATACAGATCATACACAAAATGGTGTTGGATATCAAGGAACTGATGGAAACCGAGGGGGGGGACGTCTCCCCTGAACATGCGACAGAGGTCCAGATGATGGTTGCGGATGTGCTGCGAAGGATCAATGAGTCAATGGAAATTGATGAGTGATGCTGGCTTGAGGATTCACCCATATCCTTCTGCCACTTCCAACTATCTCACCTACACCATCATTATCAAAAACACGAATATACATTATCCAAATAACACACTATTTAACCTATGACCGCTTTCTGAACCTTGCTTCATAGAGGCGTTCCGATCAGCCCCCATCGCCCTTCTTTCCACATTCCTCCTACAATATGTTTTCCCATATTATTGGTGGGGGCTTTTCTTCTGTTTCTGATTATTGATAATAACGTATTTATCATCTTAGCTGCTCTTATATTATGATACAATGAGCTTCAGAGATTTTATCGAGCAATTGCGATCTACCGAAAGGCTGGTCGAGGTCACATATCCAGTGTCAGGAGCCTATGAAGCCCCAATACTCGCAAAAAAGGCTGGTGCTCCGATCCTTTTTCATAACGTAGACGGATGCAAAGCAGTAATGAACCTGCTGGGTAGCCGGGACGAGCTTGCATCTATGCTGGATGTTCCAAAGAACGGGATCATTGAGAAACTGTCCGGCCTGCGTCCTGATGGACAGGTAACACTCGTTGACGGATCACCTACCAGGGATATTATAGATGACGATGTGGATCTGTCCTCCCTTCCGATCATGACACATTTCGAAAAGGATGGCGGCCCTTACATCACAGCAGGCATCGTCGTATCCGAATACGAGGGCATGATGAATGCGTCCATCCATCGCCTTATGGTGATGGGCAAGGACAAACTGGCTGCCCGGCTAGTGCCCCCACGACACTCCTATATCCTTCACAAAAAAGCATCTGAGCAGGATCTCCCCCTTCCGGTTGCCGTTGTCATCGGCGCTGATCCAGTGGTCACATTCGCATCCACCACCCGCGTACCGCCGGGCAAGGAGTTCGAATATGCGGCATCTTTGCGCGGTGCACCTGTTGAGCTGTTCGAATGTGATAATGGTATCAAGGTGCCCCATGCTGAGATCGTGCTGGAAGGTTACATCGACCCAGTCGAGCGGGTCGATGAAGGGCCGTTCGTTGACATCACCGGCACCTACGACTTGGTGCGCAAGGAACCGGTCATCCATATCACACGTATCATGCATCGCAGGGACCCGATCTATCACGGGATCCTGCCCGCCGGGCCCGAGCACCTCCTGATGATGGGCGTGCCCTATGAGCCCCGAATATACAGTGCCGTATCAGAGGTGACAACCGTGAAGAATGTTGTCCTGACCCAGGGTGGCTGCTGCTATTTGCATGCGATCATCCAGATCGATAAACAGACCGAGGGTGACGGCAAGAACGCGATAATGGCCGCCTTTGCAGCACACACCAGTCTCAAACACGTGGTCGTGGTGGATGATGATATCGACATCTTCGATATGGATGATGTGGAGTTCGCAATTGCCACAAGGGTCAAGGGTGACTTTGACATCATGATCATCCCGGGTGTACGTGGCAGTTCTCTGGATCCTCGCGGGGCAGAGGACGGCACTACTACCAAAGTTGGCATTGATGCCACAAAGGTGCTTGCTGAGGCAGAGACATTCAAGCGGGCGCAGATGCCCGATCGAATTACGGGAGTATAATAATAACATGTATCTTACGAATGAAGAGGAACGGACACTGGGTGGGGAATATGGCGAGACGCTCCGCAAAGCCACAGAGATCCTGGTGGCACTTGGTGACATTTACGGGGCAGACCAACTGATCCCTATAAAAAGCGCCCAGATCGCAGGTGTCTCCTACAAGACCATCGGTGATGCCGGTCTTGAATGGATCTCTGACCTGACAGGCATGGTCAAGGTACCGGCGATCCTCAATCCTGCAGGCATGGACCTTGAGCGCTGGCAGGATATGGGTATATCCGATACCTTTGCACGCAAACAGCTCGAGGTCATACAGGCGTACGAGGACCTGGGGGTCAGGCCCATGTGTACATGCACCCCGTATTATCTTGAAGGATTCTCTGCCCGGTACGGTGATCATCTTGCGTGGAGCGAATCCTCAGCAGTGTCGTATGCGAACTCCGTGATCGGTGCCCGGACCAACCGTGAAGGCGGTCCCTCTGCACTGGCTGCAGCACTTGTAGGAAAGACTGCGAACTATGGCTATCATCTCGACGAGAACCGCCAGCCCACCGTCTCGGTGAGTGTAGAATGTGAGCTTTCAGACTCTGATTATGGTGCCCTTGGCTATCTGGTGGGCAAGGATGTGGGCAACCGGGTGCCGCTGTTTAATATGAATGCCCGGCCCGTACCGGATAATCTCAAATCCCTTGGGGCGGCCATGGCTGCATCCGGAGCGGTAGCGCTGTATCATGTGGAAGGGATCACCCCTGAGATACGGCAAATGGATATCGAACAACCGGACGAGACCATTGTGGTCGAAAGGGAGCAGATCGATGAGGTATACACTCATATCATTGGCGAGGACGTCGGTGCTGACACAGACATTGCAGCACTCGGATGTCCTCATGCTTCAGTGGCAGAACTGGAGACCATTGCAGACCGGCTGGATAACAGGACAGTCACCAGGCAACTCTGGGTGTGCACGAGCCGCGAGGTGGCAGAGAGACATCCGGACCTTGTGAGGCGGATCGAGAAGAGCGGTGCAATGGTGCTGTGTGACACCTGCATGGTAGTGTCCCCTGCAACCGAGCGGTACCAGAGCATGATCGTGAACTCTGGCAAGGCCCTCGCCTACCTGCCGGGTATGTGTCATGTTGCTGCACAAATGGGAGATGTAGATGAATGTATCAGAAAGGTGTGTGGTCCTGATGAGGGTTAACTGCAGGTGTATTGCAGGAGGTGTGGGCCATGGCCGCGTACTGCTGTCAAGAGACTCCATCTCATTTTTGGGGAATGTTGACCCGGATACAGGGATCATCGTTGATCCTCAACACGCGATCCATGGTGAATGCATCAAGGACAAGGTACTTGTATTCCCCCATGGAAAAGGGTCCACTGTGGGTTCCTACGTCATCTACCAGCTGAGCAAAAATGGAGTGGGTCCATCGGCCATGATCAACTTGGAATCCGAACCCATTGTTGCCGTGGGGGCTATTATCTCCACTATCCCGCTGGTGGATGAGCTGGAGATCGATCCCTTTGAGATATTGCACAACGGTGATCTGGTGCGCGTTGACGGCACAGCAGGTACGGTAGAGGTTCTGGACCAATCGGATAGCACCCAGGAACATGACTGACAATATTCCTACTTTCGAAAAGGATTCATCCATTAAGGACACTGCACGAGAGTTCCATCTGCTGGTAGATCCGGTGTTCAGGGTGTACGAGATGGGGTATCAGGATGGCTCCTTTTTTTTCTATGGCACTCCACTGGTGGAGCCGGAAGCCATTCACCGTGCCCTTGCCGCTTCATTTGCAGGCAAGGGTTATCATCTGGTCATAAGGTCTGAGCTGGGGGAGGATGTCCTCGGTGTAATTCCCATTGTACAGAAACCCGAACGTGTATGGATCAATATCGTACTTTGTATCGCCACGGTGTTCACTACCATGTCCGCGGGTGCCATGATGTTCGGGGTCGATATTTTCAGCCATCCTTCTCAAATCATCAGAGGTCTCCCGTTCACACTGGCCATCATGGCAGTCCTTGGTTCCCATGAGATGGGCCACTACCTGATGGCCCGCAAACGTGGTATGCGCACATCCCTTCCCTATTTCATTCCCTTCCCTTCGATCATCGGGACGATGGGTGCGGTGATCAAGCACAGAGGTCTTATCCCGGATAGGCGCTCTCTGTTCGATGTGGCAGTGGCCGGTCCCCTTGTGGGTCTGGTCGTATCCATACTCGTGACGGTGATCGGGCTCACCCTTCCACCAGTGGAGTACCCGATACACCAGAGTACCTTCATGCTTGACCTGCAGATTCCCCTGTTGTTCTCGTTCCTGGCAGGACTCGTGGGTGCAGAGGGCGAGATGCTCCATCCCGTGGCATTTGCTGGGTGGGTAGGGATGTTCATCACGATGCTCAATCTTCTTCCGTCAGGACAGCTTGACGGAGGCCACGCCATGCGGGCCATGTTGGGCGAACGGGCACGGTACGTATCCTCTTTCATGCCACTGTTTCTCGCATGTCTTGCGGTGTATGTGACGTATGTCCTGGACGAGAATGGTACGATATGGCTGTTCTGGTCGTTCTTTTTGTTCCTGTTCGCAGCGGCGGGTCATCCCAGGCCGCTCAATGATGAGGACAGGTTGGATTGCGGGAGGATGGCACTGGGTGTTCTCACCTTTGTGCTGGGTCTTCTCTGTTTCACTCTCGTTCCCTTTAGGGTGATAATGAACTGAGGCGTACCCATGGAT
>CAYRGB010000030.1:0-9759 GCA_964423715.1 uncultured Methanosarcinales archaeon
GAATAAACTCAATTTCATAATGTTCTTTTAGTATTTTAATGCATTCGTATATAACCTTATTCAGCATAACTTCGACATCCTGATGTGTAAATACCAGAAGATCATTGGACAATGTTCCATTCTCGCGTTCGATATATACCACATCCAGGCTCTCCAACGACCTCACCAGGTTGTTCCTGTCCACAGACCCCACCTGTCGAACAAGAGCCTCATCAAGCCGTAGGATCTTCATCGAAGGCATATCCGCTGAACGGACAAAAACCTTCTCACGGATATACTCCCGTATACCGTTCGCAAATTTCACACGCCCTGAGGGACATACCTGCTGTGCTTTCTGGAACACATACTTGAACAGACTCCACCCAATACCTTTCATCTCCCGGATATCCCCTTCTTTCAATACCAATAGACCCCTATCATTGGCCATCGTCCCTATGCGTACCCGATCATTGGTAGACATGGATTTCCTGTCAAGATACACAAAGTCTGCACCAGACTTATCCACTGCCTGAGCGAACATATCCTCATCAACATACTCAAGCTGGTAGGTAGGGAAATTGTGCCCAAACGTGATCCCCGTCTCAAACAACAGTTCCGACTGCCGTGCCGCATAATGCCCCCCACCAAAGCCCAGGGCTACCGGCACTTCATGGCGGTCGATGCCAAGTATTGACCTGGCCACCACCTCACCTGCATGAGCATCATTCCACTCACCCTCTCCACTGCCGATCTCGGCATAGACCGACGGCACCTTCAGGTCCGTAGGACCATGGTGTGTCGACTCCATGGAAACATCATAATCCATATCTTGTGCCAGCTGGCGCATCGTCATGAGAAGAGATCTCAACGCATACGGTGCCGCCCTTGCAAGCTCTCCCGGGTTGCCTCCGAAATCCGCAGTGTTTGGATTTCCGGTTATGTGTGCAGTCAGCAATTTCCGCCCGTCCCCACTCTTGTGTTTCGATGCAAACACAAGAATACTGGCAGGCATACCGCACTCCTCGAGCTTCCTGTCAATACCATCCTGGTATATGTGATGCGACGCGACCTCCACGAGCCTCATTCCATCGTGCTCATATACTTCGGATAGGTCCTCAAAATCGTCACACGGAACATCGACGACTGACCACTCCCGCATAAAAAGCAGGTGGTCCTTGATGTTCTGGCTCGCGGGATCCACTCTGGAACAGACGATCGTCATCTTCGGAGTATTGTCATTGTATTCGATAGATTGTGGTGATAGTGTTGGTGTCATTCTGTCAGTCCCATTTGTCAGTAGATCTTTGTGGCCTTGATATTCATGAATTCATAGAAACCGAAGTGAGAGAGTTCCCTGCCAACACCGCTCATCTTCACACCACCGAAAGGAAGATCGGCCTGTGGTGTGAAAAAACCGTTCACGCCCACAACCCCTGCCTGGATATCACCCGCAAACAGCCTGACCCTGTCCAGGTCCTTGCCCCAGATACTTGCACCCAGCCCAAAATCTGTGTCGTTGGCATACCGTATGGCCTCATCCTCATCCCTGAAGGTGATGATCGGTGCCACCGGACCGAAGGTCTCCTCTCTCATGACCTTCATATCACAGCTCACACCGGACAATATCACCGGTGAGAAGAAGTAACCTGGTCCCGGGATCCTGCCGCCTTCAAGTGCCACCCCTGCACCTTTTGCCACGGCATCCCTGACCTGTCCCTCAAGCAGTATAATAGATCTATTTCGGACCAGAGGACCAATATCAGTGTTTGGGTCCAAGGGATCTCCGATAACCCTGTCCCGCGTTTGTTCCACAAACCGGGCCGTGAACTCCTTGGCGATCGTATCTGCGACAATGAACCGCTTGGATGCGATACAGGTCTGGCCGGCGTTGATAAGACGACCAGCTGCCGCCACCTTGGCCGCCTCTTTCAGGTTTGCATCCTCGAGCACAATGAACGGGTCGCTGCCACCCAGCTCGCAGACACACTTCTTCATGTTCCGGGCTGCCGCCTCCGCCACCATCCGGCCGGCCGGAAGACCCCCTGTAAAGGATACCGCATTGATCCCGTCCCGCTCGATCAGTCCGGATGCAGTTGGACCATCGATCAGCAGGGTCTGGAAGGTGCCTTCAGGAAGACCCGCCTCTATGAATATTCGCTCGATCTCAAGAGCACATCCCGGGACATAACTGGAATGTTTGAGCAGGACCACATTGCCACCCGCCAGCACATGGGATGCGGCGCTCAGTACCTGCCATAACGGAAAGTTCCAGGGTTTGATGCACAGCACCGTACCCATGGGCTCAAAGGAAATGCTTGAGGAGGGAAGATCCCCACCCACTGCCTCTGGTTCAAGCAGCCACTCAGCATTCCTGGCAAAGTACTCGAACATCTGCGCACATTTCTCAACCTCAGGCACGGACTGTTTTATCGGCTTGCCCATCTCAATGGTGATCATTTCTCCCAGCTCATGTTTGCGATCTCGTATGACTGATGCCACATCAATGAGATATTTCGACCGCTCGGACACATCCAGATTGCGCCAATCCTCAAAGGCAAGTCGTGCCCGTTTAACAGCCTGGTCGATCCTGTCCTCATCATATGGCTGAAACTGCTGGAACGCCTTTCCTGTTGTCGGGTTGATTGATGCTATTGTATCCATGAGTTGAACTCTATACTCCATCTTATATAAAGGATATTTTCAATTCATTACTTGCTGGACCAGAATACCTATAAATCCCATCAGCACCAATCCATCCTCATGGAACAATTACTCGATACCGCCGAAAAGATACGCACCATGCAAATAAGGGGTGCTGGCAGGATCGCAACGGCCGCATCTACCGCCCTTCGTGACTATGCAAAAGACCTGAACGTCCACACCCTTGAAGAGTTTGATAACAGGATCAATAAGGCCGCCCAGGTTCTGGTGGACACCCGACCGACCGCAGTCTCCCTCCCGAATGCAGTGATGCTCACCAAACGGCATTCATCCATCACCGTGGATGAAGCGCGGGCGGAGATCATCACCAACGCCAATGCGTTCATCGAACATGCCGACCAGGCCCTGGAAAAAATGGGGAGGATCGGTGCCCGCCGCATCAAGGATGGTGATGTGGTCATGACCCACTGTAATTCCCATGCCGTCCTGTCCGTGATCAAAACAGCATATGATGAAGGAAAGGATATTTCCGTGATCGCCACAGAATCACGCCCTCGCCGACAGGGGCTAATCACCATCCGGGAACTGAATGATCACGGGATACCCACCACGCTCATTGTGGATTCTGCTGTCAGGTACTGTATAAAGGACGTGGACACAGTGGTGATAGGGGCCGATGTCGTCACCATCAACGGCGCCCTTGTAAACAAGATCGGCACATCCCAGCTTGCCCTGGCAGCCCACGAAGCACGAAAGAACCTCATTGCTGTGGCTGAGACCTACAAGTTCAGCCCGAGGACGTTATTCGGGGACCTGGTAGACATCGAGGAACGCTCGACTGAAGAGGTCATCGATCCTCAGTTCCTTGCAGAACTGCCCCACGTGAAAGTGAAGAACCCCGCCTTCGACATCACACCGGCAGAGTACATCGACATGATCATCACCGAAGTGGGCGCATTTCCGCCGGAGATGGCCTACATTATCATCAAGGAACATCTTGGATGGGACCTGGCGGACCTGGAATGATATAGGTGCAGGTTTCTGCGACCGATCATCCGTCATTGATCCCATCCAGCCTCTGCCCCCCACATTTGGCTGCACGCACAACGACGAATGATCCCCTTCCATACCCATGGCAGGGTGAATCGATACGAGTAATACCCGGGAGATCGTTGAACAGGGTCTGTACGCAAGAGATATCGCAGAAACCGATGTTTTTGAGATGATGGATGATCGTCCCTGTCGAGTAGAAGATCGCATCCCGGTAGAAAACACTCTGATCCTTCTTCTGCTGGTATGCCCTACCAACCGGACTATCTTTATCAACAAATGCCACGACCAGATGACCCTTTGACCTGAGCACACGATACGCCTCCCTGAATGCCGCGTCCACATCATCCAAAAAACAGATCGTTGTGACCATCAATACAAGATCGAAACACTTATCCTCAAACGGTAACACCTCGGCCACGCCCCGTACAACTTCGATACCATTCTCCTTTGCAAGCCTGACCATCTTTGCCGACGGTTCCAACCCATACCTGATACCCAATGGTGCCGCGAACTTCCCGCTGCCCACGCCAACTTCAAGAGCATCTCTGGTGTCGAGAAGTTGCTCACGTACCGCCCGAAGCTCAGATCCGTAAACCAATTCGTTCCTCTTGAACCAGTCATTATATCGTGACGCATACGTCTCGAAGGGTTCGATCTTCATCATTACGAATTCCTGAAATGTCCATACCTTATTGACCACACATCACCCTACAGCAATGGAGGATCCTGCCGGGCTCCTCTTACAACATACCTTTCGCATCTTCGTCAATGGCCTCGCGAGTAATGTCAAAATCATCCTGCAATCTCTGCTGCAATCTCAGGTTCGTATGATCTACCTTCTGTAGAATCCTTGTTAGCACCTCATCACTCACCTGTCCCTCCCTGAGTCCACTGATGATCTCGTCCCTGGGCATCTTCATCTCCTCTAACGAATCCTTTCTCAAACGATCGATCCTCTCTCCGGGCCTACTCCGGGTGAACCGGAACCCGATCGTCGATAGATAGCTGATCCATGTAGCTCCGATCACCATCGATTCAATGTAATTTGAAGCACCTGAGGAAAAAACATTGATCTCCATCTCGGTCGCCAGCAATGCCCCAATAATTCCTCCCATGATGATATAGAAGAAGAATCCCAGAGTACGGGACGTTATCTGGTTGCGACGTATCTGATGTTCCAGATGTTGCAGCCTTGACCGTTCCTTGTCGACCTCCTCTAGGTAACTGTCGAGCACATGGATCAAACATTGGCTATTATCACATATTGCTGATCCATCCCGTAACCGATCCTGAACGGCATCAATATCCCTTTCCGTTTTCTCGATGTGTTTCCTGTGTCTTCTGGCCTCTCTCTGTAGCTCAAAGATATCGAACAGTGGCCTGAATTCGGGAATTGGTTCATTTTTTGCCAGATACACAAATAGTAGGGCCCCCAGTGCCCCAAACCCGAACATACCTATGGTTATCATATCATCACCTTTATACAGATACATTTGGAACGATCTCGCTCCAAATAGCACTCCAATGGCATATTGGACAAGATGATACTTAAATCATACTGCGGACACCTGCACAACTCCTGTGGGACCTGTGATCCACACCAGCTACCAGCATACGAAGAATACGATGATGTGGTACGGTGTCTGTTATGTCTTGTCCTTCCAGTTCCACCATTTCAGCAGTTCGGGATCATGCTCCGTGTTGGAAGCATAGTACACAGCACACCGGAACACATAGAGCATACAGCGATCGACCTGCATACCCATCCGGGTGCAGAGCTCAAAGTACAGTTCCTCGGGGTCGCGTCCGTCGAGATCCTGGACCGAATGGATATCCATATCCCACAGGTCCCGGGCGATCTTCCTGCCGACCCCGGGAATCTGTTCCAGCACTTTGCTGTCCTTGTCACCCATGTCCCATAATACCTCTGCCATGTCCTTTTTATGAGAATGGTAAGGAATATTATATCAAGCAGTGATCTTTCCGAACGGGTTGTTCTCGAAATAGCGTACGAACTGCTCCACGGACGATGCCGAAGAGCTACTATCCGCACCGAATATCAGGCTGGAGATCGATGGCCTGTTCAGATAGTACACAGTTGGCTCCCCTTCAATACCACCAAGTTCTGCGGCCCTGTCAATGGCATCATATAGGTTTCCAAACTCATCCACGAGACCGATCTCCTTTGCCGCATTGCCAGTATAAATACGTCCATCTGCAATGTCCTTTACCTCACTGCGAGTCATGTTCCTGCCCCGGGCAACATGATCCACGAACATGCCATACGTGTCGAGGATCACCACATCCGCGTATTCCCGTTCCTCGTCGGTGAGTCCACGCCACGTGCCCCCCATATCCTTGAACTCGCCGGATTTGGCGATGTGGTAATCGATGCCTTCTTCCTCATAGTATGCGGACATGTTCCTGAATGTCCATATCACACCGATACTACCGGTCATGGTACTGGGATTCGCCATAATAAGGTCTGCAGATGACGATACATAATATGCTGCACTCGCCGCCACATCTCCCATGGAAACAACCACAGGAATACCTTCGGCCTGTACCTTCCTCAGCTCCCGTCCAATCTCTTCCGCAGCTGCAGGCGAGCCACCTCCACTGTTGATCCTGAGGACAATGGCCCTGACATCATCATCCCGGGCTGCCTTCCTGATGTTTTCGGAAATGCTCTCCGAGGTAGCATAACCAAGACCACCGGGCACGCTACCTGTGATCATGGGCCCCTGGATATAGATCACCGCGACCTTATCGCCAGCAGGATAGAGACCTCCTCCGAACGACTGGTACATCACGGCCATACTTGAGCAAATTATTAGGGCTAATACCAGGAACAGGACAATGTACTGCTTCCTGCGACCCTTCCCGGCGGATCCTGGAAGGAGCGGTTGTGCCGGAGGAGAGGAGGAAGGTACGCTTGCACTTTCCTGGGAAGGAGATGTACTGGGTGTACTGGGTGTACTGGGTGCAACAGGAGTGGCAGGTTCATCCACACTGGCATCTGCAGGAATAATCGAACCCGTCTCCGTCTCTGTGCCATCCGTACCCCTTCCAGTCACCTGTACGACGTCGGTGGCATCCGTATAATCGGAAGAAGATATGGGGACATGTTCTTCTGGCATACCTTCTTCCTTATCGGGGACCTCACTATCGCTCATTTGATACCTCTATGGTCTGTATGTGTAAGATTTGGCTGCCTGTTCAAATACCTTCCCTTTGCAGTTCAATTCGCCGGAGGAGCCACACATTCATCCCTCATATCTCACATATATCTCACATATTATCCAAAGCTATCCAATTTCATGACCCTTATCGAAAAGTACTTAATGGGATTGACACCAACTTATTCACATGCCATTTGAGATAAACACGGACGTCCTTGCATTGAAGGATTATAACAAGATCCTGTCCGCAGTTAGGGACGGGGTTGTGGTATCCCTGCTCCCTCCTCTTCACACCCGGGACGAGATCTATGAGATCTCGGCAGCGATCATCGACCCGCATCCTCCCAGCAACATGCTGTTCAGTATGAGTGGCCGCATAGTGTTTGGTGAAGATACGGATATCGGGCAAACACTGGAAACTTTCAGGAGAACATTGGAAGAAAAGGAATATATCATCACGGATGAGGAACAGAACATCAAATTAAGTCATGATAACAAGCAGAACCTCTACATCCTGACCATAGAAAAGGAAGTGGCCACCCTTTCATCCATTGACGTGCTGGCCCTCCATTTGCTGCAGGAGAATATCCCGATTTTCCTGAATATCCTGGAGACCCTTGTCAATACAGCATATAGCGTATCAGGGAGTGACCGTGACCTGGCCATTATTCCGATACCAATGCGCGAGCCTGACTACCGGCCACGTGATATGGAAGAAGCCCAAGGGGGTCGATCGAATCATGCCGAGCGATTTGAGATCATACCCCGGGAGTTCCTTGACATTGATTTTGATGATATTGGCGGGTGTGAGGATGCCAAGGAAAAAATGATGTTGATCGACTTGGGGATCAGGTTCCCAAAGATCTATGACATCTATAAAGTGGAGTTGCCTCGCGGGATCATGTTATACGGGCCACCGGGAACAGGAAAGACCCTGCTGGCAAAGGCTGCAGCCAAGGAACTTGATGCCGATTTCTATTCGGTGAGTGGAGCGGACTTCCTGTCGAAATGGTACGGAGAATCCGAGAAGAACCTGAAACTCCTGTTCGATAAGGCCAAAATGAACACGCCATCGGTGATATTTATCGATGAGATCGATGCCCTGATGCCTCAGAGAGATGAGTCTCACGAGGCCACGGTTCGGGTGATCTCTCTATTACTACAGGAAATGGATGGGATCAAAAGTTCCAGTGGCATTATTATTATGGGTGCAACAAACAGACCGAACAAGATCGACCCCGCCTTCCTGCGTCCAGGCCGATTCGACCTTAAACTGGAAATACCTCTACCTGATGAGAGATCACTGGAAGAGATATTCAAGATCCACCTGCACGGCAGGATACTGGACGATAATATCGACTATCAGAAACTTGCAAGGGAAAGCAATGGACTCAGTGGTGCGGATGTCAAGGGAGTCGTGGACTCGTGTGTGTTCCAAAAGATCGTGGATATTCGAAATCGTATGCCGGATGTTATCAGTCGTGATGACGTGGAGAGCATTGATATTGAGCCGATCACGAATCAGGATCTCCTCAAGACCATCGATAAATATAAGGCGGAATTGAATGCACTTGTCTGCTCGCTGGGATCAGCTGGCATGTATGCATGAACCACATTCCCGGATGAAAACTTGTTCTATGGAGTAAACCTAAGCGAAATATATTTTATCATTGCTCACCATCCATTTGCCTGATCAGAATAATCAATGGAGATCTAACATGTCCAAATTCCCATCCGAAAAACCTGTGCTCGTTACCTGCGGATTACCGTATGCGAACGGGAAAGCACATGTCGGCCATCTGCGGACCTATGTCCCGGCCGACATATTTGTACGATCACTGAGAAAGACCGGTCAGGAGGTCACGTTCGTCTGTGGTTCCGACACCCACGGCACACCCATTGTAGTGAATGCTGAGGAACTCAAGACCACCCCTGGTGAACTTGTGAAAAAATATCACGAGCACTTTGATCAGATATTCAAGGATATGGGCGTCATCTTCGATGCTTTCGGGACCACTGATGATCCCACGAACCATGCACGTACCTTGGACATCGTGAACCGACTGATCAACAATGATTATGTATATCCCAAGACCATAGAGATCGCATACTGCGCAGGGTGTGACCGTTTTCTTCCGGATCGCTATGTGAAGGGCACCTGTCCTCACTGTGGAGAAAATGCACGAGGTGACGAATGTGATCAGGGATGTGGAAAACACCTCGAACCTGGCGAACTGGAGATGCCAGTCTGTACCATTTGTGGTGGGGTCGCAGAATACAGGGAACAGGAGCACTATTTTTTCAAGCTGTCCGAATTCAAGGATTTCCTGCTTGAGTATCTGAAGGATCTCGAAGGGACCACAAATGCCCGCAATTATGCGATCGGATGGATCAAACAGGAACTCACTGACTGGTGCATTACCCGAAACCTTGAATGGGGCGTGCGATTCCCCGGCCATGATGATCTTGTAGTTTATGTGTGGGTGGACGCCCCGATCGGGTACATCTCCTTTACCGAAGAATGGGCTGAGGCTAACAATGAAGACTGGGAAAAGTACTGGAGGGGTGATTCACGTATCATCCACTTCATTGGTGGGGATATCATCTACCACCACTGCATCTTCTGGCCTGCCATGCTCAAGGGAGCAGGCTACACTCAGCCCTGGTCGGTCGTCGCATCTGGCATGCTGAAGATCGAGAACAAGACGTTCTCAAAAAGCCGCGGATATGTAGTGTGGGTCGGGCAGGACTACCTTGAACATGGATTCCACGCTGACCTGCTACGTTACTATCTTGCCAGCTACACGTCCCATACCAAGGAGTTGAACTTCTCGTGGGACGTGTTCCAGGAGAAGATCAACACAGAACTGGTAGGGGTGCTCGG
>CAYRGB010000031.1:0-7075 GCA_964423715.1 uncultured Methanosarcinales archaeon
AAAAGGTTATGGACATATTTCCAGACCATATTCAATCACACGTCATAAAAAGAAAACGAAGATCGAGTACATCTATCTGATTCAAACCGATTAATGATATATAGGATAATTGCTTTATAGGGTCAAACCTTAATTGAGTTCAAATCACAGGTGAGATAATTGAGTCACAATACAAAAGGACAGAAGATAAGACTGGCAAAAGCTCATGGTCAAAACCAGCGTGTTCCGTCATGGGTGATCATTAAGACCAACAGAAAGGTCGTTAGTCACCCCAAGAGAAGACATTGGAGACGAAACAGTTTAGACGTAAAGTAAGGTGATCATAATGGTAGATGTGGTAAAAGAACAGATATATACGATCCCTCTCCGTGCAGCAAAACTGGCACCTAGATGGAAGCGTGCCAACCGTGCGATGACCCTCATAAGGAAGTATCTGATACGGCACATGAAAGTGGGCCCTACACAGATCAAGATCGACAGCACGATCAATGAACTCATATGGAGTAGGGGTTCTGAAAAACCACCTTCCTCAATAAGGGTCCGTGCGGCGAAATTCGAAGATGGTGAGGTTCAGGCAGAGATTGCATGATCTCTGTCCTTCATATCGATTAATATTGCAATAAGTGTGGACAATAATGATCCGAACATTGAACTTTGACGGCACTCCTGTGATTGGTGTGTTCGCCACATGTACAGAAGATGTGGCACTGGTACCCACTGGCACAGATCAGAAGGCGGTCACTTCACTTGGAGAGCTGCTTGATGTTCAGGTGATCCCTACCCTTGTGGATGGTAGTGCAGTGATCGGATCTCTTGTCCGCGGAAACTCAAATGGGTTCTTGATATCAAGGGCTGCTGGTATAACTGATCTCAAGGATGTTGATCAGCCAGTTGGCATACTCCCAGGCAAACTTACAGCTGTGGGGAACGTCCTTCTGGCCAATGATTCAGCTGCGCTTGTACATCCGGATATGTCAGACGTGGCAATCGAGGTCGTCACAAAAACGCTTGGGGTAGATGTACATAGAGGTACCATTGCAGGTCTCAAGACCGTAGGTATGGCAGGTGTGGTTACTAATCGGGGACTACTGGTCCATCCCCGGATAACTGAGAAAGAGATGGAACATCTTAAAGAGGTGTTCGAACTACCTGTAGATGTTGGAACCGTGAACTATGGATCACAGGCCGTAGGTTCAGGGATACTTGCAAATTCTAAGGGATATGTGTCCGGGTCAGAGACCACCGGGCACGAACTTGGAAGGGTCGAAGATGCACTTTTATTTAGTGAATGAATTATTCTTTGAGATAAATGGGTGATTGTACATGAGTAATTTTGTTGTTAAAGGCACATTCAAAGCAGGGTATGACTGGGAAAATTTCACCAAGACGGTAGAGAGTCAGAACGAAAAGAACGCACGTGAGAAGGTATATTCGCTTTTTGGTAGTAAACATGGCATAAAACGCCGTCTGATCACAATCGACAGCATTGTAGAGGCATGATATCCATGTCCGAACTAAGTCAACAGGATCTCCAGAACCTCGCGATGCAACATCGTGAGCATCAGAAGAATGCGCAGACAGTTCAGCAGCAGCTAAATATGGTACAGATGTCCATTGAGGACTGCATACGTGCCATTGGAACCCTGGATGATTTGAGTTCGGCAGACGAAAGTCTCGATGCTATGTTTCCAATAGGTTCAGGTTCATTTATACACGGCAAGGTCGACAAGGTCGACAAGGTCGTTGTTGATGTCGGTGCAGGTATCAGTATTGAAAAATCTGTAGAGGATGCAAAAGATATCTTGAACAAACGCAAGGCTGAGTTCCAGAAAGCACTTGAGCGCATGAATGCATCTCTTGCCAAGATATCCCAGCGTATCCAAAGTATCGAATCGGCGATCAGAGAGAATAATCCACAATAACCTTTTTTCTGCTTCTAATCCAATATTGATCATCTGAGAGCTGGGTCAAGTGTTCAATAAACTTAAAGATAAACTCACAGGATTCAAATCGGCAGTTGGGGCCAAGATCGATAATAAGGCTGTGGCAGTTGAAGAATCGAAAGCTTCCAGTCCGGAACTGAAAACAACTGAGCCGTTGCTGGGATCCTCTTCTGCTCCTTCACAGACAGGTTTTGTCCAAAAGGCCAAAGCACTTGTGTTTGAACGGGAGTTCATCCTGGATGAAAATGGCCTGGATGACAATCTGTGGGAACTGGAAATGGCATTGCTGGAGAGCGATATAGCATTGTCTGTTGCCGATGAGATAGTGGAGTCAGTCAAGAATGAACTTGTAGGCAGTCGCAAGAAGATTGGAAAGAACACTGGCAAGATCGTTGAAGATGCTCTTCGAAAATCGATCTATGATGTAATGTCTGCAAATGTCTTTGACTTTGATGATTTCATCAGGAATGCTGAAAAACCTGTACACATTGTATTTATCGGTATTAACGGTACGGGTAAGACTACGACCATCTCAAAACTGGCAAAACGTCTAAGTGATATGGACCATTCTGTAGTGATCGCCGCAGGCGATACCTTCAGGGCAGGCGCCATCGACCAGATCGCCATACATGCAGATAATTTAGGCGTAAAATTGATCAAACACAAGGAAGACAGTGACCCTGCGGCAGTGATCTACGATGCCATACAATATGCAAAAGGGCATAATATGGATGTGGTCCTGTCTGATACTGCCGGACGTATGCACACGAATGTCAACCTGATGGCACAACTTGAAAAGATCTGTCGTGTGAATGCTCCCGATCTTATTATCTTTGTTGATGAAGCAGTGGCAGGGAATGATGCTGTCGAACGTGCGGAACAGTTCAACAACGCCGTTCCGATCGATGGATCGATACTGACCAAAACGGATGCCGACTCAAAAGGCGGTGCAGCGATCTCGATCGCTTACATCACCGGCAAACCGATCATATTCCTCGGAATGGGGCAGGGTTATGATGACCTTCAGAAGTTCGATCCCCAATGGTTTGTGGATCAGTTGTTCGATTAAACCTTCTCATCCCCGATCCATTGTAGATATTATTCTGTCCTCCCCTACCTTCTTAATATTATTGTGGGAAAGAGCTGCACCCGTTCTTCAGGTCTGCTGTGAGGCTTGCTATCCTGTTGGTCACATCGTTCCCCGATGCAATGATATCCACGAGAGCTGATCCGACGATCACGCCATCGGCACCAGCTTCAACAACCTTCGCTGCCTGTTCTCCATTTGAGATCCCGAACCCTACAGCCTTAGGGAGCTCTGTCGTTACTCGTGAGAGTATGTCTGCTGTGGTATCGGAAATATCGGACCGTTTTCCCGTGACTCCAAGTCTTGAAACAACGTAAACAAAACCGGAACTTTTCTTAAGGATCTTGCTGATCCTCTCATCGTTGGTCACAGGTGTAATCATGAATATAAGATCCACGTCATGCTCGTGACAGGACTTTGCAAGCATTTCACTTTCCTCTGCAGGAAGGTCAGGCACAATGATGCCAGTGATACCGGATCTGGTACAGTCCGTCACGAACCTGTCAATACCCCATTTGAAAATAAGATTGTAATATGTCATACATATCAGTGGAATGGGGACCTCTACGGATGCAACAAGTTCAAAGTACCTGTCCGTGTTCATGCCTGCTGAGAGTGCCCTCTCGGCTGCGGCCTGTATCGTGGGTCCATCTGCTGTGGGATCAGAGAACGGCAGGCCAAGTTCAACGATATCGGCTCCATACCGGACAAGGGTGTTTACAATTTCCTCTGTTGTCCCGGGGTCGGGGTCACCGGCACACACATATGTGATCAATGCAGCTTCGTCCTTATTCCTCAGTTCCTCAAACTTTTCAGATATCTTCATTGACTCTCTCCTGCGATCTTTATGACACTATCAAGATCCTTGTCGCCCCGTCCTGACAGATTGATCACTACAAGGTCCCCCAGCTCCCCGGATCTTGCCTTCTTCATGACATAGGCAAGGGCATGGGAGGATTCCAGTGCAGGTATGATACCTTCCAGGCGACACAGTTCATGAAATGCTTCCAGTGCCTCATCATCGTTCACGCTGCGTGGTTCAAGACGTCCGGTGTCGGAAAGGTGGGCCAGTTCCGGCCCAACACCGGAATAGTCAAGTCCTGCGGATATTGAACTGGATTCCAGTATCTGCCCGTATGGGTTTTGCAGTATGCGGGTTCTGGCACCATGCAGTATCCCATCTTCTCCAGTACATAAAGAAGCAGAGTGCAACGCCGCTGTATCTGTAGTTTTCATTCCACTACCACCCGCTTCCACAGTAAATAGCCTGACATCATCGTCCAGGAATGGGTAGAATATTCCCATCGCATTGCTGCCTCCTCCCGTACAGGCAACGATCGAATCCGGGAACCTGCCTTCCTTCTCTATGATCTGCTCCCGCATTTCATTTCCAATAACACACTGGAAATCCCTCACGATCATCGGATACGGATGCGGCCCAACCACGGACCCTATCAAATAATGGGTATCCTCAACATTGGTGACCCAGTCACGAAGGGCCTCGTTGATGGCATCCTTCAGGGTCCGTGATCCGGATTCCACAGGTCGCACCTCCGCACCCATCAGTTCCATTCGGTAGACGTTCATATGCTGGCGGCCAATGTCCTTGGCCCCCATATAGACGGTCGTGTCGAATCCCATGTTCGCACCTACCATCGCTGTAGCAGTACCATGTTGTCCGGCCCCAGTCTCAGCGACCAGTCGTGTTTTACCCATGAACTTTGCAAGAAGCGCCTGTCCTATCGTATTATTCAGTTTGTGTGCACCCCCATGGACCAGATCCTCTCGTTTAAGGTAGATGCGAATACCGTACTTTTCGCTGAGATTCTTGGCAAAGTACAGTGGTGTCGGCCGCCCGGCAAAGTCCTTTAAGTAATATTCCAGTTTTTTCAGGAATTCAGGGTCATCCCGATATTTGTTATATCCTTCTTCCAGTTCTTCAATAGCAGGCATCAATACTTCTGGTACGAACTGTCCTCCGTATTTCCCATAATAGATCGATGTTGTCATATTATACTCCATTGCAGTTTTTTGAGATTGTATTGTTTGTAAAATCATGTACTAAAGTCAATCCGGGCGTTATCCAGACTTTTCTTGTAACAGTGCCTCAACCAGTTCTTTAGTCCTGGTGTATATGTCGTCTTCTTTCATGATCGTGGTCCCGATAAGCAATGCATCGGCACCTGCATCCATCAGCCGTCTCACATCGTCAGTGGTATCGACCCCGCTCTCGCTTATGACCAGATGTTTGCAACCATTTATGCGGTCATGTTCCCTGATGAAGGGAACCAGTTCTTCAGTTGTCTGTAAATCGATCTCAAGCGTACTGAGATTCCGGTTATTGATGCCAATGATCATTGCCGAGGTTGCCAGGGCATTGGTAAGTTCGTCCATGTTGTGTACCTCTACCAGTGGTTGAAAGCCTTTTGATCGGGTCAATGATACGAAATGGTCCAGTCTTTTCCCCAGCACCCCGGCTATTAGAAGTATCATGTCACTTTCAGCTTCGTCCATCTGGAGTTCATCAATAATAAAATCCTTACGCAGGACGGGGATGGATGTGTTCTTCCTCACTTGCTTCAGATTCTCAATAGAACCGTGAAAGAAATGGGGTTCTGTTAGTACTGATATAGCAGCAGCCCCCGCACGCTCCATCTCTTCTGCAATGGATGCAGCCATTCGGGGGGATAGGTCACGTATGGCCTTGCCTGGAGACGCTGGTTTCACTTCAGCAATGATGGGCACATGCTCTTTCGCTCTGGCAGAGGTTATGGAATCTGTCAGATCTCTTATTCTTGTTGCTCTTATCAGCAGCGGGATGTTCTCGCTACCAAGTTGCTGGACACGATCGCGTGTCGATGTGAGGATATTGTTTACAACCGAGTGCACATGATCACCATTGTTCATTATTGTACAATAGTGTACATAATATCAATCGTATATATTGTTTTGGGTCATGGCATGCGCTCGAGGATCTCGTATGTTTTCTTTGTACTCTTATAGAACGAATCTGCTTCATTCAGGAAACTGGCTGCTATTAATCCCTTGTTAGTGATTATATACCCTCCACGCTTCACCTTGTCCACAAGCCCCTCTAACTGGAACACTGTCTTCATCTTACTTCCAATGCTTCCTCTATCTGCAAACTGGTCGGTATACTGTCGGATATCTGAGAACTCTACAATGTCCCCTTCATTCATTTCGAGAACCTTCAGTATCAGGCGATATTGAATGTCCCCAGGACCCTGGTTTATGCCGAGGGACTGATAAAACTCAGCGATCTCCTTTTCGAGGTTGACATCGATGATCTTACTCATAAGCATCAAACCTCTGGCACCCAGCCATTTTCAATATCATCTTCTTCGGCGATGTCATATTGACGCTTGTTGATCCTGAGTTTATCTTGAAGTGTCAGTGGTGGGAAATAGGCCAAGTATGCCAGGATCGTCCCCATCAGCACGAAGAGACGTGCAGAGAGTTGCATAACATCTATAACTGTTACGACATCCGTAAGCATAAAGTCAAAAACAAACGAGATCGCTACCAGTGGTAAAGTCGTACGGTAGCGAAGGTTTTTCGGAAGTCTCCTGAGGAACAGGAGAAAAAGGAGCCCTAATATCATGGCTGTTGGGATAACAAACTGTCCTATCAGGTAGATATGTATTGCAACATCGCTATTAATTGTATAAAGGGATGCCCATTCAGTGACCATTGGTCCCCGTACGCCAAATGTATTGAGTACTACAAGGTATGTTAGCCCAAACAGTGCAAAGATAACCGATACCATTCTGCATATCGTCCTATTCCCAATGATCACGTAGATAATGAAGTATACAAGTGGTACTGAAATAAATGCGAAGGGTATGGATGCGATATTGTACATTATCAGATCCATCTCGGGATAATTGAAATAAGCAGCTATCATCCGTATCATTGTGGGGAGGTACGTTAATCCGACGAATACCCAAAATATTATGAGCATCCGTAATGAAGGACAGCTCTTTTCACTGTACCCCTCCTTACTACGGTAAAGGACCCAAGCTAT
>CAYRGB010000031.1:7085-9435 GCA_964423715.1 uncultured Methanosarcinales archaeon
TGATACCGTTATTGCAAAACAGATGGCGATATTCAATATAAGCCCTATGACCATTTCCATACCTCATCATCAGGAAAATCCGCAGATGTTCTCATATACAGAAAATATATGTTTGCCGTTTAATATTTCCAACCGTGTACTATATATACAATCATCATATTATTATTATAATGATGTAAGGGCCTGTAAATATATAAGGTTATTTGTTTGATGATTGATATTTCAAACCAGATAATATTTGTATATTTAAGATATGTCCTGCATATTGTCCAATTTTGGATGACAGGAGGATTTACACATGAAAGCAAACAAGAACCTATTCATGAGAAAGGATACCAGTGCTCAGGTAGGTATTGGTACGCTCATCATCTTCATTGCGATGGTGTTGGTCGCTGCTGTAGCGGCTGCCGTACTGATACAGACCTCTGGTGTTCTTCAGCAGAAAGCACAGACGACAGGTAAACAGACCACCGAAGAGGTATCATCCAACATTATGGTTACGGGTGTTAGTGGACTCCGGTCAAATACGGATGGTACCAATCTTTCATCTACCATTGATCTCCTTAAAGTGCAGTTGGAACTGAATGCTGGCAGCGGTGAAATAGATCTGAATCAGATAGTAGTTTCTATTACGGATGGTTCAGAAACCAATGATCTGATCTATGCCAATAACGACAAGACGATCGGTGCAATGGCTATCTTCAGCTCTACAAGCGCATCCGGTAACCTGGATACGTTGTTGACTGGAACATCTAACGGTTCCCAGTACTTTGTACTGGATAAGATCCGAGACGAAGATCAATCATTCTCACAGGACGAACCTGTTATGAATGCAGGGGATCTTGTCATCATGTACATTAGTACTATGAATAGTTCGGCAACTGGTTATGACTTGGCCACAGCGGAAGATAAGAATCTGACAACATCTGGACTTGTTATTGAGCCACGAACTGATGTGACCATTCATCTTACACCTGAGGTTGGTTCCTCCACAACTGTAAACTTTGTGAGTCCATCGACCTATGGTGTGAAAGAGACACTATCGTTGTATCCATAATGGATCATTATATGCACAGGTACTATCCTGTGCATCTATTTTTTAACCGGAGGAATCTGGCCTGAAAGCGAACAGAGTCCTATTTTTGAAAAAAGATACGTATGCTCAGGTAGGTATCGGTACACTTATCATTTTCATTGCAATGGTGCTTGTTGCTGCAGTAGCAGCTTCTGTATTGATCCAGACCTCTGGTGTCCTTCAGCAGAAGGCACAGACCACTGGTCGGCAGGCAACTCAGGAGGTATCGTCCAACATGGTCATTAAGAGCATAGAAGGTGTCCGTGCTAGTAGTAGTTCTGATCCATCAAATATTTCAGACACGATCGATCTTCTCAAACTGAAAGTGGCGCTTAATGTGGGTAGTTATGATATTGATCTGAACCAGTTGATCATTACTATCACTGATGGTACGAATACCAATGATCTGATCTATGCCAACAATGACAAGACCTATTATTATAACATGGCGAATTTTTCAGGTACTGCATCAGCTTCAGTGAACCTTATTTATCTGTTGAATGGAACACAATCAAGTCCTGGGAACAACAGTGTATATTTCTATACTGTTGGAGTGGTTAGGGATGAGGATAACTCGTTCTCACAGTCTGATCCAGTGCTAAATACTGGTGACCTCATAACAATATATGTATCAACTCTGTCAGGATATGCTACTGGCTATGATACTGTTGGTTCTAATATTGTGATCAATCCGAAAGATACGACACTTGATCTATTGCCCCGAACACCTGTCAGTTTGGTCCTGACACCTGAGGTAGGGTCGGTTAGTCAGGCGGAATTTATGACCCCTTTGACATATGGAATCAGGCCCGCAGTTCAATTGTATCCATAATAATTCACTGTATTCTTCTTTTTGAGCAGGTAGTATGTACTCATGCACATCAATCGTTTTGATATCTTATTTGGCTCATCACTGATTTGTGTGGGTATCTTCGTAGTTTTATCAGTTTGCCACCCATCTGCTTTCACATATCCCATGAAACGATATCTCTTTAGTTATTTATTGGTACGCTACGCGCTGAGTTGAAGCCCAACTTTGACAGTTAAAATTAATACAAGTGTCCTTAGTTATACTTGAATTGACAAAAATGCAAACAAAACTAAGGACATATGACATAGTTCCGAACAACAATATATCCTTTCCGATTGGAACCAGCCTGACCGTCGAAAAACTCTATGATCTGCGTGATATACCCACTGTTTTTGGTAAACACAAAAAACAGGGTATTGATATCAACAAACTCTTGAAAGCACTTGTGAGCTACAAGCTCACAG
>CAYRGB010000032.1:0-9147 GCA_964423715.1 uncultured Methanosarcinales archaeon
AAGTGCGCTGCCCATTAGTGAACCCGGCGATCGAAATACTGGCTCTGATACATCTTCTGTCCAGTATATCAGCACTGAAACCGGTGAGGCGGATGTTGAGGGTCCCGGGGAAGGGCGTGAAGTGCAACTTCTCCTCGAACTGCTTGTGATAGCCCTCCTGCCCTATATAATACTGGCCTTCACCCAGCCCTGTAACCACATGACCGTACATCTCGATCTCCTGCCCCACACCATCATTTACCGAAAAGATGCGGCGATAATCCTCATACTCCCTTCTAAGAAGATTGGTCCCATTATGGGTCAGGGATACCAGCTGCCCGCCAGCCACGATCATCCGATCGATCATCTCCTCGTCCTCCAGCTGCTTCAACATCCTTGCCGCAGTCTTGGAACTGATAGGAGTATCTTCTGCAAACTCACTGGACGATATCTTTAGTGGACGATCCACCGCACCCAGCAGAGCCAGTCGTTTCAGGAACTCGATCCTATGCATTCATAATCCTCATGATATCTTAAATATGAGACCTATCTCAAATATGAGATAATCGCAGATAAAGGTTGTGTTATAGCAGCTTTATCAGAAGTGCCAGAGTGAAAACTAAAACGCCACATTCAGATTATACCAGATCATACTCAGATAACTACTTCACACAAGAGAGAAAAGAGAATAATGAAAAAGGAACTATTGCCAGACAGAAGACCCCGATGCTGAGCCTATCAGACCTGCGATCAGAGAACAGACCGGATATGGATAACTGGAAAGACAAAGTGTATCAGATCATCTTCGAAGCCGATACACCAATGGGAAAATATTTTGATATAGGTTTGATCCTCTGCATACTGGCAAGTGTCATTGTCGTGATGCTGTGTAGTGTGGAAGGCATAAAGGCCGAATATTACACGATCCTGTGGTCGCTAGAGTGGTTCTTCACTCTTCTGTTCACAGCAGAATACGTCCTGCGCCTTATATGTGTGCGAAGCAAAATGCGGTATGCAACCAGTTTTTTCGGGA
This sequence comes from uncultured Methanosarcinales archaeon, assembly GCA_964423715.1. Taxonomy (GTDB): domain Archaea; phylum Halobacteriota; class Methanosarcinia; order Methanosarcinales; family Methanosarcinaceae; genus JAIOTO01. The sequence continues at coordinate 1,013 of CAYRGB010000032.1, forward strand.
TCATAGACCTGCTGGCCTTCATCCCGACATATCTCACCATCTTCATGCCGGGTGGCCAGTATCTGATGGTGATCCGTATCCTGAGAATGCTCAGGATCTTCAGGGTACTGAAACTTGTCCAGTACCTGCAGGAGGTCGACCTGCTGATGAGGGCTATGAGGGACAGCAGTCGGAAGATCATCGTATTCTTTTTCGCAGTTCTCAACCTGGTGGTCATCCTGGGATCCATGATGTATGTGATCGAGGGGCAAGAGCATGGTTTCACCAGCATACCAAAAAGTATCTACTGGGCTATTATCACTATGACCACCGTGGGTTATGGAGATATCGTGCCCATAACACCGCTGGGTCAGACACTGGCTTCCTTCATAATGGTACTGGGTTATTCAATCATAGCTCTTCCCACAGGGATCGTGACACATTCCATCATCAAGATCACCGAAGGTGAAAAGGAGAAGGATCTTGAGGTCAGGGAGGAGACTCACGAGGTCGTGTTGAACATGGAATGCCCGGGATGCGGTTTCGCTGGGCATGACATTGATGCCCGATACTGCAAATTCTGTGGCACAGAGCTCAAACCGCAAAACCTGGTGGATCGGAAGTGAGGGCAAGCTGATCATTCCATGAATGGCGTGGGATGAGATGAATGTAGAAGATTATATGTATTGTTATTGTATTCTAATTATTACCTAACGTTATGTTATGAAGGTGTTAATATGGAACTCAATGGAGTAGAGATCGAAGATACATTCGCAGAAGCGTTTCCAATCAAGATAGCACGTGTACTGATCACAGCCGCAACCGAGCGATGGGCCAATGTGGCCGCACAGGAAGCCACCGGGTTTGGCACATCTGTGATCATGTGCCCTGCAGAGGGAGGGATAGAAAAGTTCGTGACCGGTGACGAGACGCCCGATGGCAGACCAGGAGCATATATCCTAATATGTACCTTTGGGTATAAGTCACTGGAAGAGCAGCTGCTCGAGCGCATAGGGCAATGCGTCCTTACGGCACCCACAACTGCAGTGTTCAATGGTCTGCCGGATGCCGAGAAGCAGTTCGATACTGGATTCAAGCTCAAATTCTTCGCCGATGGCACGGAGTCCGAAACAGAGATTGCAGGAAGAAAAGTATACAAGATACCGATGATGGAAGGAGACTTCATTGTCGAACATTCCATCGGTGCCGTTGGCGGTGTCGCTGGAGGTAACTTCTTCATCCTTGGTAACAGTCAGATGAGTGCACTCACAGCAGCAGAAGCCGCAGTGGATGCCATCCAGAAAGTAGAAGGTTCTATAACCCCATTCCCTGGCGGTATTGTGGCCAGCGGTTCAAAGGTCGGCGCCAACAAGTACAAGTTCCTCAAGGCGACCGCAAACGAGAAGTTCTGCCCATCCATCAAGAAAGATGTGGAAGCGACCGAGATCCCAGATGGCGTTGAAGCTGTCTATGAGATCGTGATCAACGGTCTTAACACCGACGTTGTGAAGAATGCAATGCAGGTCGGTGTAAAAGCCGCCGTGACGATCCCTGGTATAAAGAAGATCACTGCAGGCAACTTCGGTGGGAGCCTGGGACCATACAAGTTAGATTTGCGAGATATTGTCTGAAGCCAGATCACCAATTCTAAATTCAGATATTCGTCTCCATATTTTTGTATCTGGAGCGTGGTCCTAGGTATTGCACTGCGTGCAGGACCTCACCAACTATTTTTTAAGATAAGCTTTTTTTAGTCCGCTTGAGAACCAGCGAAACGGAGCACGGACTTTAATAGTAACTCTTGCGGGGATCAGCTGGCCCGCTCGAGCGCTAGCAAGACGGATGTGCCCTTCCCAAGACGGGATTGGTCAAAACCCGATCGTCCGCAACCCAGCACTGATGACCTCTGTTGGATCGATCCCCGTGACCTGTATCATAACATAGACCCCAAGGAACGTGCCGATCATGCTACCGATGTTTGCCAGGGCCGCCACCAGTACCACACGGAAGAAATTGTTTTTCATCATCTCACTGGTACTCTCGATCTCGACCAGTTGCTTGAAATCATCAGTCGTAGGATGACGCTGTTTTGCTTCCATCAGCCCGGCGAACCATCCGGCTGCCATCATGGGATTAAGGGATGTTAGCCATGCCACACCAAAAGCCGTGATAATGGAATACGGGTGGCCCCTAGCGATGGCAGCCCCCAGGGCACTGAGCACACCGTTGATGATGAACCACCAGCCGAATGCCAGAAGCAATTGATCCAGCGGTGTGCCGGACAGTAACAGTAGTGCGAAGGTGGCAATGGCAATACCCACAATGCCAACCCCCAACACCTTCATGATGCTGAACCTTTTCTTTGGCACCTGGATGATCTGCTCGAGCGATGGTATGGTGGATGGGTTCTTGAGGTACTTCTCGATCCCGGGTTTATGCCCGGCGCCCACAACAGCCACGATCCTTTTGCCTCCGCCTGATGCCACACGCAACAGTCTGCCTGCAATATAGGCATCCCGCTCATCGATCAGCACACTGGCAGCGTTGGGTGAGACCGCACGCAGCTCATCAGTAAGCATTGCCACCATATCCTGATCAGTGATGTTGTCCATGTCAATATCCTTACTGCTTCCAATACCCAGAGCCGCTGCGATCAGGGTGCCTACCATGCGCAACTTTTCAAATAATCCCATCTTACTCCAGAATCGCTGCAGTGTTATCTGTATATCCCGATCGACCAGAGCGACCTGTGCACCCTGGGCCTCAGCTGTATCGATGGCGACCACCATCTCAGCACCTGGCTGCACTCCCATCTCATCGCCTATCTTCTTCTGCACGTAAGCAAGGAGCAGGTGCACCAAGAAAAAATATACCTTTCCCTCAGCAAGAAGTTCCTTGACAGGTATATCCGAGGGCTTCGCCTCGCCCTTGAGTGCCTCATACCTGCCTCGACAGAGCTCAACGGCCACAACATCCGGCTGCTGCCGCTCGATGGTCTCGACCACCTCATCCACACTCTTCTGGGATACATGAGCTGTTCCCACAATCGTTATCTGGGAAGGAGGGGGCGTGGAAGCCGGAGATGTCGCGGAAGCCACAGGAGCTGCGGATTTTGCAGAATATATCTGAGACAATGCCTCTGTAGTATGATCGTAATCTGCATGTTCGTATGATGACGTATTGAACCGATACTCTACAGCATCCTGTTGGGAATCTGTGACCCTGGCTCCGTTATCCTCAGTTTCATCCATATTTCTATCACTCACTCAATAACGTCATCGTATGCATCAGGTCGGTCCTGGACAAAATACCTACAACAACATAATCATCCATAACTATAAGTCGTCCAATATTATTGGATGTTACCAACTTAAAAGCATCCGATGCCGGGGCATCTACTGCTATTGATACCACATCCCGGGTCATCACGTCGGATATCAGGGCACTGAAACGCTCCGGAGACATCACTTTACGAACATCTGTAAACGTGACGATCCCTTTTAAAACATCGTGCTCCATCACAGGGTAACCCATATGTTTGTGCTCGAACATGAATTGTGTCAGCTGCTCGATGGTCAATGAAGGAGGTACAGAAACCACATCTGGAGTCATCACATCCCTGACCTTGACCTTTTCCAGTGTTGTGGTTACCGTTGTCGAACGATCCTCTCCTGATGCACCCATGTATACAAATATCGCTATCATTAAAAGCCACGGGTTCCAGGGACTTGATATGATACCAAGTAGTGCCATCAAGAGAGCAAACATCTTACCAATGTTCGCTGCAGTATGTGTAGCTTCTACATAGCTCATCTTCCGTGCATACCAAGCTCGCAGGATGCGCCCTCCGTCCATGGGGAACGCAGGAAGGAGATTAAATACCCCCAGAACAATGTTAATTGATCCCAGTATCAGGACAAGCCGATACGGTGGCGTAAGAGTATAAGTAGGTAGCAGGTAGGAGAGAACAAAATTGGATGTTAGAAGAATCGATCCTATGGCGAAACTGACCATAGGTCCTGCGAATGCCATCTTCGCCTCCTGAGCAGGGTCCCGGGGGATCTCCTCCATGGAGGAAATCCCACCGATCAGGAAAAGTGTGATATTATCTACCTTAAATCCGTACTTCTGTGCAAAATACGAATGACCGAGCTCATGCAGGAGTACACACGCAAAAAGAAGCACAGCACACAATAGGGACAGTACATACTGCAACGGTGGTTCTATGTCAGCAAAACCATATGGTGCAGAGTTCACCGCAAATACCATCGCAAAGATCGGTAATACCATGAGAAACGTGATATGTAACTTAATATCAATCCCCATCACTGTACCGATCTTAAAAGAAGTTTTCATATGTGAACATTGTCTATGTTATCGTATTTAGTTTTATCTAGCAAGAGTTTACAATGGCAGCAAATACTTTCAACACGCTTGGCTTGCAGGTATATAGCCACACAGCATACTCAGTATCAGTCACGGATTCAATGAACACACGCCTTTACACGCTTCAAGGCTAGGTGTCATCGATCATCCCCTCATCCGTGTCATATAATTACACATAATTACACATTTTCCTCCATATTCCCTACATCCTCCACACCCTCCATATCTTCATAATTCCCCATATCCTTCACCACTAAAACCAGATCCTGTAAGAACAACTCCATATTTTCACGTGTTACATGAGGCATTATTACAAGCCTCAGAGCCTTAGGATTACGAGATATGGAGACATGCCATCCAAACTCCTCACGCAGTACCTCTCTCACCCTGTGGGGTTCAGGCACTACAAGAGACACAATATTCATTACAGGCTTGATCACAGGTTCAAATCCTACTCTACTAGCTCCGGCTACAAAATCAGCAGTGATATTCATACAACCTCGCACGATCTCTTTGTAACCCGATCTCCCTAAATATTTCATTACTGCATAGGTCGATGCCACAGCTGCACCACTCCTGGTACCTGTCAGGGAATACTGGCTACTAATAGTGAGATAAGGAGTATGTACTCGAAGATTATCAAGATATTTCCGTTCTCTGAACAACAGCCCCCCTGAAGGTATGGTGCTAAAGCCCATCTTATGAGGATCAATAGTAATAGACGTGACTCCATTAAGTTCAAAATCGAAATCAAAATTATGTAAATCATGTGGTGGGTATAAAGGATATGAACCCTGCAAAAATGGAATGACAAAACCTCCAAACGCTGCATCAACATGCAGGAAAAGTTCTCTTTCAATAGCAAGGTCTGAGAGCTGCCTGATGGGATCGATCTGCCCAAACTCAGTGGTACCAGCTATACCCACAAGCCCAATGGTATTATCGTCTATGAGTTCTTCCACTGAACGAATATGCACTTTAAGGGTTGGATCGAGCTGAGCTTTTCTTACCTCAATACCAGAGATATCTGCAACCTTGTCGAACGAAAAGTGTGCAGATGCAGGCACGATCACATTTGGATGTTTAACATCACGACGAGCATTCCTCATGGATCGGACTGCCTGGATATTGGATTCAGTCCCACCGGTAGTAATATATCCAGAAGCTGTTGGACAATGCAGCAAATCACCAAGCATCCATACAACTTTTTTTTCAAGATCACATGTACCAGAAAATAGACCAGGATCACCCATATTGGATTCGATGAACTGCATATGAGCTTTTAATGCTACCTCATGTGGATAGGTACACATAGAACTCAGAACTCGTTCATACTTAGTATCCATAACTTTAACACTATTTAAAAGTGGTAATAGCTCTTCTCTGGGCATTCCGTTTTTATTCATAGGGATTCAAGAGGTTAAAGTGTTGAACTTATTTAAAATGATTTTGTTTATGTTTGATTATCGTAAGTTATTTTGTTATTTGATCTTATTTATTGTTTGATTGTGTTGCTGTTTACTTTTTTTTTTGCTTGATTTTGTTGATTAAAAAAGAATTGGTCAAATCATATATTTTGTTTAAGATAACTAACAAAATATGTTTTAACATAGACACCCACCCTATAGTTTCTACTGGAACAACATAAAGCAAAAACTGAAAAATGAATATCTATTTTATGAATAATATTTATATTAGTCGGAAGTTTTATATATAATTAAATTGTAAACAACGTAACTCTGTTTTTATTTATTTTTTTAAAAATATGCTAACATGTTTTTTAATAGTTCCAGTAGAAACTATGGGGTCTCCCCCCTTTAAGAACTTTCCACTAGAAACACAGGGGTCTTGCTTCGAAAGAAATTGCTATTGTATTTTAAGATCCGACATATACATGACCCACAGCAACGTTTTTATTGTGTTTTGTTTTTTTTTATAAATTAAACTAAAAATTGAGGCTAAAACATAACTATTAATATGTTATAGCTCATGCTACATTTCTATTGCATCTACTGGAGATTTAGCATTTAAGATTTGTAATTTAACAATTTAATGTCTAACAGATTCCTGTACATATACGTATATACATAACATACAGGTAACACATTAAATACATGATATAATACAATATATATTAGATTAATGAGGTATAAAGATGAAAGATAACTCATTGGATGAATTATTTCAGGATTTATTGGAAAATGAATCACTTTTCAAAAATAAAGAGGTTCTCCGTCCTTCATATACTCCAAAATCCCTTCCTCACAGAAGTGCACAAATCAATAACCTGGCTACTATACTTGTCTCAGCTCTGCGTGGGGATACACCTTCCAATATATTGATCTATGGAAAGACAGGTACAGGTAAGACAGCTGTTGCTCGTCATGTTGGAATAGAGCTTGAGCGAAAAAGTGACAGTCTGAACAGTCCCTGTGTTGTTCTGTATATAAACTGTGAAGTCATTGATACCCAGTACAGACTGCTTGCCAATCTTGCCAAACAGTTTGGCCAGGATGTTCCTATGACTGGCTGGCCAACTGATCAGGTATTCCTGAAATTTAAGGAAGCTATCGACACTAAAGATCAGGTTATAATAGTAATTCTTGATGAGATCGATAAACTCATCAAAAAGGGTGATGATGTTCTATACAATCTATCCCGTATCAACACCGAGCTTTCCAGAGCCAAGCTTAGTATGATCGGTGTCTCGAACGATCTGAAGTTTACTGAATTCCTAGATCCAAGAATAAAGAGTTCTCTTGGTGAAGAGGAAATTATTTTTCCTCCTTATGATGCAGAGCAAATCAGTGATATTCTCAGGCAACGGGCGGAAATCGCATATAAAAGTGAGGTACTTGACGAGATGGTCATTCCTCTCTGCGCAGCCTTTGCAGCTCAGGAACATGGGGATGCACGCAGGGCTCTGGATCTGCTCAGGGTTGCAGGGGAACTTGCAGAAAGAGAGAGTGAGGCACAGGTTAAAGAGAAACATGTTAGGTATGCACAGGAGAAGATCGAAGTTGACCGTGTGGTCGAGGTCGTCCAAACTCTGCCAACCCAATCAAAACTTACTCTCTATAGCGTGGTGCTATTAAGAGATTATGGGCACAGGAACGTAACGACCGGTGAGGTATATAATATCTACAGACAGATCTGTAACAATGTGGATATGGATATCCTGACACAACGTCGTGTGTCGGACCTCATCTCGGAGCTGGACATGCTTGGCATTCTCAATGCTGTGGTAGTAAGCAAGGGGCGTTATGGCAGAACAAAGGAGATCGTGTTGAGCGTACCTATTGGAAGCACGCGCAGGGTGTTACTTGAAGATTACCGTCTCAATATGCTGGCGGATTTTAAACCAGTGATCACAGCGCAGATGCAGCTGTGAGCTGGTCAAGATATGTAGCCATGAACTTATCTGCCCATTAGTTGCCAGGTTGGCCAGCAGATCAGATAAATATCAGGAAAATAGCAGTCTCACATGTCCTACATAAGGGATACGGTATTTTGCCACGCCTATGATCCATTCTTTCTTAACAGGCAAGAGGTAGCTGACCTGTCCCTGTTGATCATAGTACTTATTTGTTACTGGATTATCTCCCTTTGTTATATAACCACTATACGGTGCGGCAGGGCCGCCTGGCCACATACTCTCTCCTGCCTCGATATGGTACATGGCCCTGTGGATGATCGGTGTGACCCCTTCCTGACCATATGGCCGATACAGTATCACATTCCCCGGTTCTTCAAAAGAGATTTGGTTGGTT
>CAYRGB010000033.1:0-9066 GCA_964423715.1 uncultured Methanosarcinales archaeon
GGGCCCGCTGCGATTCGAACGCAGGACCTCACGGTTATCAGCCGTGCGCTCCACCAAGCTAAGCTACGGGCCCATTCAAGCAACACGTGATGATTCTTCATCGCGCGAGCTACACAATACACATACCCATACTTTAATATTTCGCTCTGGACATGGTTCCAAAATATCACTTTTTCGATGATGCCACCTTATATGACAGCACATCTCCGAATTCTCCAAGGCAAGACAATACTTCTGCCCTACAGGCATCCTCAGCTATTGCAAATACTGTATTCCCGAGCATTGCCTGCGAAGCACATCCCCCTGCGGCCTCCACCGCCTCGATAATATCGATCACGCGGTTGCTCACCAGCTCGGTCCCAAATGCGAACTCGCGTGAGAGTTCCATGAACCTTTCGACCGTGGGTCGTTCCAATAACCTTTTCAGAGCATCCTTCCCGAACGAATTGATCCTCTTCACCAAAGCCGGACTCTCGAGTACAGAACATGTGGATAGCTCCCCCAGAACGACGCAGTGGACGTCAAATGAACCGGTCGTGATACGTTCCACCGAACCGAAATTGGGAGAGCCTGCGTGTGTGCGTATCACGACCCCACCATGTGCCTGAGCCTCAACGTCCCCGAGACCACTGCCATTGATCACCTCAGCAACATGTGCAGCCTCCACCAACTGATCCGATGTACGACCCAGACCCAGAACCTGGTCCAATGCATATGCCGTGCTCAGGGCACCGGCCGCAGAAGCCCCAAATCCACAGCCCAGGGGAATGTTCGACATGCATTCCACCATTACCGGCGTATCTGTCAGCATCTCTATGACCGAACGGGTGGTTTCTGCCCTGACAACACTCCCATTCAATACGATCTGTGTGGCGCGTATGGAACCATCGCAGCACACAGATGTATGAACGCCATGGTCCAGGACAATACCGCACCCTGTGGAACCTTTTTTACGAGGATCGGTGTCATCGTGGATCGCAAAGAAACCGGTGATGTGTCCTGGAGCGAATGCCTTTGCGACTGCAGGACCGCCTGTTAGCATTCAATCAGCCTTCTTATGTATCAGGATCTCAGCGACCATGTCAAGGAGTTTGCATGCGATCAGTCGCTTGTTGCCACTTACATGTCGTGGGGGGAGTTTGCCAGAGGCGATCAGATACACATCATTATCCTCGGTGCCGATCCCTCCTCCACTTACCTCATTGGCCACGATGAGATCAAGGCAGGATTTCTCAAGAGTATCCCAGGCACGCTTCATCAGTTCATCATGGTTTGCCCCGGCTTCCGCCTTGAACCCGACCAGGGTCATATCCGGATGAGCCTTGCGTACTAGATGTATCAATTTTCTGGTAGGATGCAGTTTAAGTACCATGTCCAGACCCGACGTAATCTTGGATGGCGATGCGTCAGTAGTATAATCGGATATCGCTGCGGCACTTATAACAATATCATAACCATTCTCCAATTCGGCGAGTGTCGCGTCGATCATCTCCTCCGCAGTTTCCACGAATATCTCGTGGATACCATCGATACCGAGGTGGTCCTGGTGAACGAGAGTTACATCCGCACCTCGTCTGTAGGCCTCGAGGGCAATGTGCTTGCCTGTTTTTCCTGATGAACGATTGGTTATTATGCGAATGGGATCAATAGGTTCAGCGGTCGCACCGCTGGTTACGAGAATTTTCATCCAGGAGAGGTCAGCAGTTGCGAGAATACGCTCGACCTCAAGCACGATCTGCTCATTGGATGTGATCTTGGCAACACCTTCCTCCCGCTCCGGACCTATGAGAACAATACCCCATTCCTTCAAACGGTCTATATTTGACGCGACTGCGGGATGATCGTACATGGAACCGTGCATCGCCGGTACGACGATGATCGGTATATTCGATCCCAGTGCAGTCGTGGCGAATGTAGTGACTGGAGTATCGTCGATGCCGCTTGCTATTTTTCCAATCGTATTGGCTGTGGCAGGTGCGATCAGTAACATATCAGCACATCCCAACAATCCACAGAACGCCACATGTTCCACATCGCCAGTGATATCGGTGATCACCTCATGCCCCGTAGCATAGTGTAGAGCATCCGGATGTAGAATATGTTTTGCAGCATCTGTCATCACAGCATGAACATCAGCACCGTTACGTATCAGTTCGCGTGCAAGTTCCACGACACGTACTGCTGCAATACTGCCAGTGACCGCAAGCACTATCCTCTTCCCAGAAAGGGACATGCTTTTGTTCCCCCTGATCCAGAGGGTTGGATGCTCCTGGTCATCATTCATCACGGACATTCACCTTCGTATAAGTGCATCCCCGATTGACCTCTTGCCTGGATCACCTATGCTTGTTCCTCTGGAGCATCGCTTCCATGAAGGCCCTGAATGGTGGGGATGGAGCTCCAGGTCTGGATCTGAATTCAGGATGGAACTGTGATGCAAAGAAAAAGCTGTTCTCAGCGATCTCAGCGATCTCCATACGATTACGGTTCTTTCCTGAAAAGATCATGCCTTCGGATTCTATCCGATCAATATAATTGGGATTTACTTCATATCGATGCCTGTGTCTTTCGACAATGGTGGTCGTACCGTATATCTTTTCTGCAAGGGAGCCACTCCTCAAACTTGCCTCATAATCACCAAGTCTCATCGTAGCACCCATATCGATCACATTCTCCTGCTCCGGCAGTATATCTATGACAGGATATGGCGTATCCTCATCGAACTCCGTACTACTGGCATCTTCAAGCCCCACAACATTGCGTGCAAACTCTACCACGGAAAGTTGCATTCCCAAACACAACCCCAGATAGGGAATATCATGTTCCCGGGCATACTGTATGGCCAGGATCTTGCCCTCAACACCCCGTACTCCAAATCCACCCGGAACAAGGATACCGTCATATTCAGAAAGAGTATTTACTGCTGCAGGATCATCATCGAACATCTCGGAATTGACCCATGTTATTTTAAAATTGCACCCACATTCTATGGCAGCATGCTTGAGTGATTCGCTGATGCTTAGGTATGAATCTTCAAGATGAGTGTATTTTCCAACAATGACCAGTTTCACCTCACCCTTTGCACTGTTCATGCGTTCGACCATATCGCCCCAGGCAGTGTCCTTGGCTTTGGGTGAAAAGTCCAATTTGTTCATCAGATAGGCAGTCAGACCTTGATTTTCCAGCATCGGTGGCACTTCATATATATCGTTTGCATCATGTGCACTGACCACAGCTTCCGTGGGAACATCACAGAAAAGGGATATTTTTGAGCGTGCACCTTCCAGCAGAGGTTCCTTGCATCGTGCTACGATCACATCCGGATATAATCCCAACTGTCGCAGTTCTTTAACCGAATGCTGGGTAGGTTTGGTCTTCTGGTCTCCCTGAACATCCAGAGGAACAAGCGTTACATGGATGAAAGTAATATTATCCTCCTCTTCCCGGTGCATCTGTCGGACAGCCTCCAGAAAAGGCATGCTTTCGATGTCACCGACCGTTCCTCCTACCTCTATCATACAGATATCTGCAGCACTCTTTGCTGCGATCCGTCGTATTTGGTCCTTGATCTCATTGGTAATATGGGGAATTATCTGGACCGTCTTTCCAAGATAATCTCCCCTGCGCTCCCTGGAAATAACTGATTGATATATCTTGCCGGTGGTCAGGTTGTGCTCCCTGGTAAGTTCGGTGTCTAAGAACCGTTCATAGTTCCCGAGATCCAGATCTACCTCTCCACCATCTTTTAACACATAAACCTCGCCGTGCTGGTAAGGACTCATGGTTCCTGCATCAATATTGATATAAGGATCGATCTTGATGGCCGTAACTTTATAGCCATTGTTCTTCAGGTTTCTTCCAACGGATGCAGCCGTGATGCCCTTTCCAAGACCACTCATTACACCGCCGGTCACTATGATGTATTTCATATTGATACAACAACCTCTTTCTTTATTTGAATATTGGAAGTCTGGTCAGTAAATAAGCCATAATTAACATAAACAGGATCGACATAGACACTGCCGAATAAAATCCCACGGACAGACCAATAGAAACAGAGCCCAGTGGGGTTATTGCCATATACAATATGGCATAGATGATCAAAAAAAGGAACAGGATCGCTGAAACACCTACGATCAATCTGGAATCCAGTATCTCATGGATACCTTCTACCATATGAGAGGTAATATCCGACATCTGCATACTCCAGTTGTTCCCTTTACTACCAGCATCCCTTTTTGAGGATCGATCAACTGTTAATGGTTGATCTTCAACCATCACCCGTACAGGTGCAGATGTTCGTGCCGGACCAGGGTTACCAATGGTTACAGGGAAACTTTCTGTCTTTGATCCATATCCAACTGTGATATTGATCTCACCTTTGTTGAACAGCCTGCCATCAAAGGGTATCCGAGCTATCACTGGCAGATATTCCTCATGTGCCACATAGGGATTATCGTCAAGAAAAGTGATATTTTCATGTATCTCATCACTTGCTGAGAGATGAACATGCGTCGGTGAGCCATAGTTGATTATCACGATCTCAAAACTGTATTCTCCGCCGGGAGATAGAGGTATCTCAAGCATCTCTGAATCAAACTCAATGGAATTTACACCCAATCTGTTGATGTGAACCTGTTGCAAATAGTTCCCTCGCTGTATTATTCCCTCATGTCAGGAGGAAGCATGTTCGGAATACCGTCCTCTATAGGATAATACTCATTACACATGGAGCAATAAAGGGTCCCTGACACGATATCCTGTTCATCCCCTACTGTAACATTTAGGACAAGATCACCTTTGCATACCGGACAGGCAAGGATATCCATTAGATCATATTTCATTCTCACTCACAGTCAAAGATAGGTCCCTCTTCATATCAAGCTTTTGGTTTTGATCTTGTTAGGGGATCAATGAATAGATTCATTATAAGTTACACTCATCCTAGCATCATGATCGATCTGATGATAAGAGTTCTTGACTTTGCGTTTCCAATTCTTATTATGGTCTTTATCGGACTCTTTGCGACGGGATCACTCATTGAAATGGGACTTATGAAGCGGTTCTCAGGACTCAGCCGCCCCTTATTTAAACATATCAATCTTCCGGATGCCTGTGGTTCTGCATTCCTGGTGTCTATCGGTTCTACTGTTGCTGCCAACAGCATGGTGGCCAAGGCCAGGGACAACGACTGTCTGAATGAACGAGAGATGCTGCTCTGTGCCCTTCTTAACAGCACCCCCGCATATATCCGGGAGATCGTGACCTATCAGATACCTATCATACTGCCCGCCCTGGGACCCATCGTCGGGGGATTCTATGTAATGGTATTCATCATCACGGCCATAGTGAAGATGCTGGTCGTCGTCGTCCTGAGTAGATTATGGTTCACAGAACGAAACTGCAACATAGCTGACAACGGTAATGATAAGAGACCCACGATCAGAGAGGCACTTGTTAAGGCCTTCCGTAAAGACAGAAAGCTATTCCTGAAGATCGCTGGGATATATCTTACCATGACGACCCTTGTCTTTGCACTGCAGGAACGGGGGGCATTCGAGGTCTTCAGCGTCCTTCCCCTTGCAGACCTTTTCGGCATACCCCCGCAGAGTATCATCCCTCTGACCACCTATGTAGCAAGCCCTATATTGGGAGTCTCACTACTGGGGCCGATGATCGGAGATGGTAGCATATCACACCTGCAGGCAATGGTCGTGCTTATGCTGGGTAGCATGTTCATGCTACCGATACTCAGCATGCGTGCGATCCTTCCCAGATATGTATCCATATTCGGTCCTCGTCTGGGGGTCAAGATCGTGACCCTGTCGACTGGCATCAGCATTGCCGTGAGGTTCGTGATCCTGATGGTACTACTCATTGCGACACTGTGAAGTAGGCGAGTGCCAGAAAAAGAGATAATGAAAAGTGAATTGCAAAAAAATAGAGAAAGGGTCAGGTCAAACCTGACCATTCAATGATGTTCGAACACTTCGTCCTTTCTTGCGTAGCCTTCATTACATGCTTCAAGGCATTTTGCACAAAGGTTTACAATCTCGTCATCTGAGCCTTTCCAGAAGGAGGGGATGCTGATCTCCACCTCATACAGCTGGGCTGATGTGCCGCACAGGTCACATTTTCCAACCACTCCTACTGCTTGGGATTCAGATACTTCGTCATACACCTTCTTGGCCGAGTCAAGACAATCCTCGCACAGACCCTTCCACACACCTTCCGGATAAGAGTATTCGAACCTTGGGTCGAATACCAGGACCGGACATACCGTCGGAATCGCTACTCCACATAGATCACAATCTGCCATATCTCATACCTCCTTAAATCAGTACATCTGCAGCATTCATTGCCAACTGGATGAATGGTTCAGGCCATAAACCGATCGCAAGCACACCGATCACTGCAATGAGCAGTGCAACGACGTACGGTACGGGTTCTGATATTCGTTCTCCTTCTGCCGGTATGAAATACATGTACCTCACAACCCTGGCATAGTAGTACAGGGAGATCGCACTATTGATGATCGCGATCACTGCAAGCCATACAAGCCCTGATTCGATGGTAGACGAAAAGAGGATGAACTTACTCACAAATCCTGCCGTGGGTGGTATACCGGCCAGTGCAAACACAAAGACCGTCAGGCACAACGCCGTAATGGGCATCCTCTTACCGAGACCTTTGAAGTTATCGATGTGATCAGGTATTTCAGAACTCTTGTCATCCTTGAACACCATATACACCACCGCTGCGGTCGCAATGAAAGCTCCAGCCTTCATGAAACCGTGGGAAAGAGTGTACAATATACCTCCTGTGAGTGCCATTGGTGTGAGTACCACAAATGCCATAGAGATGTACCCCGCCTGTGCAATGGATGAATAGGCAAGCATTCTCTTGACACTTGTCTGGGACAGGGCCACGACATTGCCGTAGGTCATTGTGATCACGGCCAGTATGGCAAAAGCGATGGTCCAATCGCCCTGTAATGCAACCAAGGCTACGATGAACACCTTGAAGGCTGCCACAAATCCCATCTTCTTGGAACCTGCTGCCAATAGTGCAGATACTACGGAAGGGGATCCCTGATAGGCATCCGGTGCCCACATATGGAACGGGACGAGAGCCATTTTGAATGCAAACCCTGCTATAAGCAGTACTATTGATAGTATGCCCATTGGACTGGACACCAGCAGATCGGCGTTCTGTGCAATAGCAGATATGTTCGTAGTGCCTGTTGCACCATAGACGAACGATATGCCCAGTAGTAGCAGGGCTGCGGAGAAGGCTCCGGCAATGAAATATTTCATTGCAGCTTCGAGGGATCGTGGATTCTGCTTCTCAAAACCTGCCAGGGCATATGTTGCAAGACTGGCAAGCTCGAATGCCACGAACAGTACCATCAGGTCCTCTGCCGATGCCACCATCATCATACCAAAGGTAGCGAACAGCACAAGGGTATAGAACTCCTCAGTGTGACTATTGCCTTCGGTATACTTGATAGATGCAATTGATACAAGCAGGGCCACTGTCAGGAACACAAGCTTGAAGAACTGCGAGAGGGCATCAATGCTCAGGGTTCCTGAGAACAATACCGCACTTGTGCCAAGACTGCTTATTGTCAGGACAAGTGCAATGATACAACCCAGTGTTGAGAGGTATGCAAGGATCTTCTTGGATGGTGTGCTCATGAACAATCCTGCAAGCAGCACGACCAAACCTGTCACTACAAGGGTCACCTCGGGTGCGAGCAACATCATATCTGTCATAGATCACACCCCCAGTACAGCCATAAGGCTGATTATTTGTTCAGAGTTCGTTATCATCATATCCAGCACCGGACTGGGGTCCAATCCAAAGTACAGTACAAGCAGAGCGATCACTGTCATTGGGAAGACCTGATAAGTGGACAGGTCCACTACTTCACCAAGCTTCTCATTGTAGACACCGAACATTGCTCTCTGCATTGCCCAGAGATGATATGCCGCCGTGATCACTATTGCCAAAAGAGCGATGATCACGTAAACCGGAACATTCCCGAAACTGAATGTCAGGACCAGGAACTCGGCAATGAATCCGGTCAATCCTGGAAGACCAAGGGATGCCATGAAAGCAAGCATCATAATGACCGTGAGCTTTGGCATCTTCTTCGCAAGACCTCCCAGATCGTTGATGATCCTTGTACCTGCATTGGTCTGGATCACCCCAGCTGACATGAACATGATGCTCATGATCAATCCGTGAGAGAACTGTTGGAACATGGCACCTGAGACCGATAGTGAGACAAGTCCCGCGCATCCCAGGGTCACGTATCCCATGTGGCTCACACTGGAATATGCTATCATCCTCTTCAGGTCCTTCTGCGCGAGTGCAAGGAATGCACCGTACAGGATACTCACAGCCCCAAGAACGCCCATAATCGTAATCATAAGGCTTGGTGTTCCTGTAGATGGGAGCATTGGAAGCATGACCCTGAAGAGACCATAACCACCGATCTTGAGCAGTATGAAAAGCACACTGCCAGCAACGGGCGCCTCTGCATATGCATCAGGCAGCCAGGAGTGGAATGGGAACACCGGGATCTTCACAAGGAAACCGAACAACAATGCCAGGAATATTGCGTCCTTGACCATTCCTGACCCGATGAACGAGAACTGTTCGATCAGGTAATTGATACCCATATTGGGAGTTCCGGTATGGGCCCATGCGGCAAAATACAGTCCAAAGATACCCAGCAGCATCACGAGTGACGCGACGTGGGTGTAGATAAAGAACTTGATAGCAGCATGATCTTTCCTTGGTCCGCCCCATATACTCACCATGAAGAACAATGGTACCAAGGTCAGTTCCCAGAATATGTAGAACATGAAGAAATCAAGGGATACAAATACCCCGATCACAGCACCCTGCATGGCAAGTATTAGCCCGTAGAACCTGTTTGGAGCTGCCCTGACATCATCCCATGTGAAGAGTACCAATAGTGGGAGCACTATGGCATTGAGCAGGATCAGTGGCATGGAAATACCATCCACACCCATATGATAGTTGATACCAAGAGAG
>CAYRGB010000034.1:0-6801 GCA_964423715.1 uncultured Methanosarcinales archaeon
CGATCACAAGTCTCTTGACATTGTACTCTGAAACGTATGCAGCGATATCCTTGAACACCATCGCAGGGGACGGGGGGGCCTCGCCTTCCAAAGGAGTATGCCCTACACCATAATCCGGGCTGATAACCTCATGTAGATCATCAATATACCCGTAATCCATTCTGGGTCCAAGATCAGCGAAGAGTAGTTTCTTCATCTTGATGAGCGTACTCACGTTCAACGCATAGTTCGACATATCATCAATGATATTCTGTGGACTCTCCGTAAGGGTCACGTACAATCCCACGTCCCCCAGAGCCGCACCTTGGACCAGGAACTGAATACCAAACGTCGTTTTCCCACTCCCAGGTGGACCACTTAAGAGATACACCCTCTCTGGAAGCATACCCCCCTGTACAAGCTCATCAAATCCTTCGACTCCGGTTTGTATTCTCATATTTTGACCTCTCATCACATCTGTCGACAGAACAAACTAATATATTATAATCGATTAACATATTTCAACTCATCGATTTATAAGATTATTGAGTATTAAAGAGAATAATCCAGCATTAAACTATAAAATTCACACTCAAAAGGATAAGCAGTGATATAATGATCGACATAACAATCCCAAAAGGCAGTCTAGAAGAGCAGACCCTGCTTTTGTTCAAGCAGGCAGATCTTGAGATCAAGAAGACAGCACGTGAGTATAACCCCACGACCAACGACCCGAGAATCGGAAAGATCAAGATCCTACGCCCGCAGGAAATACCCACCTATATCCATGAGGGATATTTCGACCTGGGTATATCAGGCCGGGACTGGGTCATTGAATCCAGCTCCGACGTGGTGGAGGTCGCGGACCTGCCTTATAGCAAGCAGGGAGCCGGTATTGTCAAGATCGTCATTGCTGTACCACAGGACAGCGACATTGAGAGTGCAAAGGACATCAGACCAGGCAGCCGGGTGACCACCGAATACCCCAATATCACAAAGGACTTCTTTGATGACCTTGGTATCCCGGTGGACATACATTTCTCATACGGTGCTACCGAGGCAAAGGTCCCTGATCTCATGGACGTAGTGGTGGACCTGACCGAGACCGGATCCACACTTCGGAAGAATGGCCTGAAGATCGTTGATGTGATGCTCGAGTCCTCCTCAAAACTCATTGCTAACAAAGAAAGCTGGGAGGATCCTGCCAAACGAAAGGAGATCGAAGAGATCAGGACATTGCTCCTGGCAGTGATCGAGGCTCGCGGTAAGGTGCTCATCGATATGAACGTGCCGGCCGACAAACTGGAGCATTTGATCGAGTCACTGCCATCCATGAAACGACCGACAGTGTCCCAGCTGTACAATTCCGATTACTATGCTGTGGAGACCGTGGTGGACAAGAGCGAGATCAACATCCTCATCCCAAAGCTCAAGGACCTGGGAGCAGAGGATATCCTCGAACTCGATATCTCAAAGATCGTGCATTGAACACCACAACCTCCTCTCTCTTCATGCAACAAGAAGATAGCCGTCTGATGCGTATTGGCTGGCAGGAGATGATCTGGTCCGCAAAGGTCTTTGCATCCTTCGCGACAATTGCTTTTGTGGCGAGTATGGTGACATACTTGTTCATGATCATCTTCTCACAGCCACAGGCCCTCAACGAGGCGATCGTCGCAACTGCGCAGACCGCTACGGCCAAGGTGGAACTTGGTGCCAGATACACCGACCCTCTGTGGGCGGTCTTTATCTTCAATTCCATCGCAGCCTTTACCGCATCTGCAGGCACCGGTCTGTTCCTGTGCATCCACCGGGTACTGTATGAGGAGATGGTACTGCGCTTGCGACATCCCATGTATGCTTCCCTCTCCTGCAGCATCGAGCGGCTCTTCTCTGTCTTGTACAGACTGATGCGCCGGGTGGCGCTCAGGTTCAAACCCGAGCTTTCTGAATACCAGGATGGGGATCCAGAACATGAAACGGATGAAGACGCTGCGCGTCCAACCTCAATATGGGATGTCTGCGGATATACCCGGAACGACTACAGGACATTTGCCTCCATAGTCCCGTACACCATACCCATACTGGTGCTGATGGCAAATGGTTCCCTTGTTGGGATACTCCTCGCGTTCTTTACGTTCAACGGGGGCCTTTCGGGATTCCAGATCGCAGGGGTCGCTGGTATACCAGCCGGACTGTTCTACAGCCTTGCATATTTCCTGATCTCCCTGCTGCCCCATGGCATCATAGAGTTCCCTGCCCTGTTCCTAGTCACAGCCCTAGGATACCGTTTTGCCTGTGTACAGTCAGACATTGTCCTGCAGGAAGGACTGTTCCTGGGGGAGAGTGCGGATCATATCAAAAAGGATGTCATGCGGACCAATGCCATCACAAAAAGCTACTTACGATCCGCATACCTGTGGAAAATGCTGGGTCTGGCCATCGCACTACTGTTCGCTGCCGCATATATCGAGATACGCCTCACCCCCCACGTCGTGGAGATCGGGATGGGGTATGTGGATCTGGTGGTTGGCATGCTACTTGGTTGACATATCTGGTGATGGGAATCCTGTCTGGGCAGACAGGGTATCCGATAATCATTCACCTGTTCCATTCAGTGTGACCATGATCTTCTTGAAACTTTCGAGGGATGCCTCGATGTTCTCGATGATCTCGTTTGCAAAGATGTCCGGGTCAGGGAGGTTATCAAGATCAGCAAGACTTTCGTCCCTGAGCCAGAATATATCTAGGTTCGTCTTATCCCTTGCCATAATCTCGTCATAGGTGAACTTACGGAAACGCCCATCTGGCGTCTCTTCATTCCAGTTGTTCGTACGATTATGGCGGTCTTCGGGATTGTAACACCGGATGAAGTCTTCCAGATTGGAGTAGCGTATGGGGTTCTTTTTCAATGTATGATGCACGTTGGTGCGGTAATCATATATCCATACTTCCTTTGTCCACGGCTCTTTTGCTGCGGGTTTGGCTTCAAAGAAAAGCACGTTGGGCTTCACACCATTCGCATAGAAGATGCCTGTGGGCAGGCGCAGTATCGTGTGCAGATCGGTGGTCTCAAGGAGCTTTTTGCATAGGGTCTCCCCTGCGCCGCCTTCGAACAGGACATTATCCGGCAGGACCACTGCTGCATGACCACCTGTTTTGAGTATGGTGTGGATGTGCTGCAAGAAGTTGAGCTGCTTGTTGCTTGTGGTGACCCAGAAGTCCTGCCGGTTGTAGGAGGGGTCTTCCTTTTCAAGCTCCCCTGCATCATTTGTGAAGGTCATGCTGCTCTTCTTTCCGAACGGCGGATTGGTGAGGATGTAATCGTAGCGTGTACCAGCGTCGGCTATGAGTGCATCGGAATTGGAGATTGCAGTCTCCCCGGCGACGATCTCATTGCCGCCAAAGGTCTTATTCTTCAGGAACCGGCTCTGTTCACGGTCCAGCTGTTGATGTGATGTGAGGAAGTCATACGATGCCAGGAAGAATCCACCCGTACCACAGCAGGGGTCTCCTATTGTCTTCATGGGCTCAGGACGCAGGCACTCCACCATTGCCCTGATGAGCGGCCGGGGAGTGAAATACTGCCCGGCCCCACATCGGTCAGATACTCCTTAACTGCAATGCCATCCGAAGCACCCCAATCGATCCCATTCTTTTCCTGAACTACCCAGCCAGAAGCATTCAGTTTCCTATCAATGGTATCTCTGGCTTTTTGCTCAGGATTCTTATTATCGCTCATACATTTGTACTCATTGAAGTTCCTCATCATTCCATATCATCCCTCATTTTCCAGGATTGGACTATCGGGGCTGACACTGGATCATTCTATTAATAGTTACATTGTCACAATTGATATAAATATTATTTCGTGGGTGTCCACTCTATCATGCGATCCAGGTGGTCACCCGCTCAACCCTTTGGAGTACTGATCGACCAAAAATCCAAGAGTGCTTTCCAGATCATTTTCCTGTGAGTACAACCTGAGGCACTCGTAGTATTTGCTCCTGTCTTCAAGAAGTATGTTTATCGGCGGATATTCCTGTTGCAAGAGGGCATAGTTCAACAACAACCGCCCGACTCTGCCATTGCCGTCTTCGAACGGGTGGATGTATTCGAACTGGTTGTGCACTATTGCTGCAAGAAGCAGTGGTTTTACTTCATCCCTGTTTGCATTGTACCAGGCAGCCAATTCGGTGAGTTCCCCTTCAATTTCACTGACCGGGATACCCTGGTGTACGATCTTTCCCCGTCCATCCCTTATGATGACCTCCACATCCCGCAGTTTTCCCGCAAAGCTTTTGCTCCCCCTGAAACACATTCCATGGAGTTTTAGTATGAGTGGAAGGGACAACCCCTCGCCCGTGTTCCTGATGTATTCCACTGCCTCTGCGACACCAATTGATTCAAATTCATCATCTGTATGGGCGTTTGCATTGTTCTTGAGAATGTGATGGACCTCATTGAGGGATGCAGTGGATCCTTCGATCGCGTTTGTATTGTATACGAACGTTTCAGTGAATACCTGCCATTGCAGCGGGTCCAGGTGAACGATCCGGATGTCGCTGTCGTACTCATTCAGTTTCAGGATCTCTTTTTTCGTCAGTGAGACCTTAAGCAGGTCCTTTCTGGCACCCAGTTCCTCAAGGATGGACTCTTCTGCTGCTCTCCGGCATGTATTTATTTCTGTCTCACTCAGGTTCAATCCCAGATAGCGTCGTATCTTTCTGGTCTTTCCCCTTATTTTGTAGGAGTGGGTCAGGTAGTATTTGGTATTGTCTCCCTGTTTTCGTTTCTCGACATACATATCACATAATAGGTGTCCACCTTAGATGTAACTTTTGGTGGACACCTGTCAGTTAATGTGTGGAATAAAGAAGATAAGGGCTGTTTAATATAAAGTTCGATATCCACTCACACACTCCCTTATTGATCCTGCCCATCTCCCCTCTCATCCACCTGAAGAGGACCAAGTCATCCGTTGCTGGTAGCCGCCCTGACATTTTTTATTCCCCCCCTGATCCCTCACACGATCCCCTGAAAACTCCGACTCTGCCACTCCGGGGTTATTCCGAGTTATGTGAGGGGTTAATATCAATAACTATCAATTTCTATCAAATTGATAGATAATCACCCAAATACCCTTCAAAATTCACATTTGGCAGTGCCGCAGTGTCGCAACGAATACACCAAATAACGATGTTATTTCTGGAACCTTGCAATACCTTCAGCCACATTACTCAAAAGCTGTCCTGCCATCTGCTGGGTCGGCCATGAACCAAGTCCACAGTCCGGTCCGGCATACGTTATGAGATCACCGAAGATGGAATACGCTTTCTCAAGACGTTTTTCAACAATTTTTGGGGTTTCCATGACTGTCACGATCTCCTGCATGACATGTGGTTCTTTCCAGACATTGGTATTGTATTTCTCGTTCAGCACGGCTGCAAGGTTGAATATATCGGTGCGTGCAACACCCACCCTCAGGAAGGAATCCGAATCTTCCAGTACCTTTTTGTCAATAAGATCAAGATAGGCAGGACTGGCTGCTGATTCAACACCTATTACATTGATGTTGGGGGTGTCACATGCCAGCTTATAGTGAAGTGGGGAATGGAGATGAATCTCGACATCCGTATGCTGTTTGGCCGCAGAGGATGTGCAGGTGGTCAGGGCGTCCACCAGTTCATGGTCCTCGAACATGATCTGCGGGTTGATACCGATACTTGGCTCATCGATGGATATCGTCCTGATATTGAAGTTCTTTGCCGAGCGAATGGAATTGCTGACGAACCTGTCCATACTCACAGCCAGTGCGTTCAGGATATCGGTGTACTGCGTGCCTCCAAAATCCTTGAGATAGAGCTCCAGGGGCCCGGTGACGCACACACGGACATCAGGCTTTTCCCCATGCTCCTCCCGATACCTGGCAGCTGCGGCCTTGATGGCCTCAAGCTCGCCGATGCGGGCACAGTCCTCCCTGATCTTGAAGGGTTCCTCCGCACAGTCCGGATCATTGATAATGGCCATGAACTGCCGATCCATGCCCCTGAACTGCGGATATGTGGGGACCGCCACACCTGCATCCAGCTTCTGCTGGAAGGCAGAGTCAATAATGGAAAAAAGCTTATCTCTGGACTCCTTGCCGGACACCTCACTGGAAAATGTATTCTCCACCCATTCCCTGGTGACCCCTTCCGGAAGGGGATAGCTACCAATGTCATCGAATATTAGATCGACCATGGTATCGTTATCTGTAAGTATCACTTATAATGTTAGCGACTTACGATTTTGGCGCCAGCATCTCGATCCCCTTGAAGCGGCACCTAGCTACCCGTCCCTCCAGTATCAGGTAGAGCAGTATCTTGTAGAAGGCATACGTCCTGAAATATACCGATAACACAGGTATTGAACAGATGCCAGACAGGTGGATGAGCTGCTTGTCATCCCTCACACCATCGTCCAAGAACCGCACCACTCCGTCCACATGGTCCCGTTCGATCACACAACCCTGGGCCAGGCGGGATCCCAGGACAACAGCATCTTCCTCCATGCCATCAGGCCCTTGGGTCCCTTCGATGAAGCCATAGTTAAATATAGTAGGAATGGGTGAGAAGAACACCTCTTTGAATTCTTCCCCGATCCTGTGATATTTGAAGAAACTATATTTTGGTGTCTCAATGATTATCTTCATCAAATATGCATTGGCCCCCTTTTAGACGATGAAACCCAACAAAATTTCCAATAACATATAGGCTTCCACAACAAGGATTGCAGGCATCACCACCCTGAAACTCAGGTGCCTTGTCTTGTGCCTGAACA
>CAYRGB010000034.1:6811-8890 GCA_964423715.1 uncultured Methanosarcinales archaeon
CCCTTACGGGCGCGCCTCTTATCCAAGCCCATGAGGTAGAAAGAAACAATGTTCACGGCCAGAAGATACATGATCACATATTGATACAGAACCATCCATATCCCTCATCCATTCCCGATACTGACCGTGTTGTTTTTTCAGTTCTCAATGTCCACTTACATGGACTCCGGTGCCTCTATACCCAGCGTGTCCAGCACATTAGCAAGCACGATCCTGGCACAATCGACCAGTCCAAGCCGTGCATTCCGCACCGTTGTATCCTCGGCACCGATCACCGGCGAGAAACGGTAGAACTGGTTGAAGGCATCGGCCAGTTCCCTGGCATAGCTCGCCAGCATGTGAGGTTTCAGCTCACTGGCAGAGCGCTCAAGCACATGATCGAACAGGGCCATCTTCCTGATGAGCACCATCTCGCCATCCTCCAGCAGGACCGACGAATCGATCTCCTCCTGCTGATTCCAAAACCCCTCTTCCTCTGCCTTTCTGAGAATACTACAGGCACGGGCATGGGAATACTGGATGAACGGAGCACCCTGTTTCTCGAAATCAAGGGCTTCCTTCCAGTCAAAGACCGTGGATTTTTCAGGGGATACCTTGATGATATCATACCGGACTGCCCCCATACCCACCATCCGAGCCACCTGTTCCTTGAACTTGTCCGGCATATCCGGACGGCGGTTCTCTACTTCCACCAGGGCCTGTGACTCCACCTGCTCCAGTAGCTCATCGGCCGTAATGAACTTGCCGCGGCGGGTACTCATGGATCCCTCGGGCAGGGATACGAACTCGAAGATAACGATCTCAGGCTCCTGCTTACCGATAGATCTCAGGGTGGCCTTCAGCTGCCCGGAGATGAGTTTATGGTCAGCTCCCAGCACATCGATCACCCGTTCGCCCTGTTCGGCCTTCCATTCATGATAGGCCAAGTCACGGGTGGTGTATAGGGAAGTGCCATCACTGCGCTGGATGACCAGTGTTTTCTCGAACCCATGGTCTGAAAGATCGACCACCAAGGCACCATCGTCCATCTCGGTGCGGCCTGTGGCCTTTATCTTATTTACGATCCTGGAAACGGCACCGGACCTGATGAAACTGGATTCGTTCACAAAATCGTCATGTATTATATTCATCCGCAACAGGGTATCCCGTATGCCATCTACCGCAATACCAACACCCTCATCGAAACGCCGGATAGTCTCCTCATCCCCACTCTCCACCAGCTGCATGAGACGATTAATCTCAGTCACCCTGTCCGGTTCTTCCTCAAGCAGGGCATTGGCCTTTATATATATATCCGCTATCGCATGATCGCCTTTCTTCTCACTGTCAAGATCAAAGTTCCTCATGGCCCATGAGACGATAGCGATCTGCCTGCCCATATCGTTAACGTAATATTGAGTATCTACATCATACCCTACCCGCTTGAGTACACGCCCCAAGGTATCTCCAAGGATCGAGTTACGGATGTGACCCACATGTAGGGGGCCGTTGGGATTGGCAGACGTATGTTCCAGTACGATGGTGCCCTCACAAAAACCACCACCAAAGGATTCCTTTTCCTGCCGGATTGCAGCAACCGTATCATTCAGATATTTCCTATTCGCCTTTATATTCAAATATGGGCCCTGTGCCTGGATGCTCTCGATGAAGGAGTCATCCGGCAGTATGACCGCTGACACGATCTGCTCAGCTACGTCCTTCGGACTCTTCTTTGCAACTGATGCCAGCTTGAACGCGACCCGGCAAGCGAGGTCTGCATGTTGGGACGGTTCAAGTCCCAGATCATCCACCTCGAACCCGATCGAATGAATGGCATCCGACATCACCGATGTTACCTGTTCTACAAAATTCAAGTACAAAACGATCACCTGAAATATTATATCCCTGTATTATAACGCAATATTGCAACGATCCCGCCAAAGGCATTCAACAACTGATCACCTTCTACGAAATCTGTTGATATGAACTCTACCCTGCTACCCATCTGGTCGCTAAGGGTTGATAGTTCATCCACAACATCAACCCTCTCCACAATCTCCAGTGGAGACCCACACTGCTGGCAATTGCCTGGAGCTTCTT
>CAYRGB010000035.1:0-8862 GCA_964423715.1 uncultured Methanosarcinales archaeon
GCTTCTAGCAATGGTCCGATGGTCGAGCTTCGAACGTTGAGGGCGATGGTTCCAATATCAGTATTATCGATCTCCTCTCTCAGCAATCCCAGGGGATTCTCTGAAATAAACTCCTTGCGCCCTCTCGCAACAAGCTTGCTGGCGGCCTCGTTCGTAGCCGTATCCAGATTATATCCTCCGATCACAACAAGTCCGGCATTTTTCCCATATTCGCTGGCAAACTTGCTGTCAGTTGTCCCTGCCATGGGAGCAATGGCAATGGGGTTATTGAAGGTTATGTATCCAACACGCAGGTCAAATAGTTCCTCGTTCATGAATAGTCCTCTGTTTTTCTTTGGGTATGCTGGATTATTAGAGCAATGCTCCCTTATTAACCTTTATGTAATGCTTTCATGTTGATTAATATATGCTTGCATAAACATTATATCATGTCTGCTACCATTATTGGTAGGTACAGGTTCTTGCATAATACAATGGGTTTTATCATGTACCGGTGGAGAAGGGAACATCATGAGTGATATGCTTATCAAGAATACACGGGTCTTTTACAATAATCGTATACAGCCTGGCGAAGTACTTATTGAGGACGGAAAGATCAAACGTATCGCAAAGGATATTCAGGGTGTGGATGCGGGTATGACGATCGATGTTGGCGGGGCCCTGACGCTTCCTGCTGGTATTGATGTGCATGTGCATTTTAGGGAACCGGGCCTGACCAATAAAGAAGATTGGTACACAGGGTCATGTGCAGCAGCGGCAGGTGGGATCACCACTGTTATCGAGCACCCGAACACGATCCCGCCAACGGTGGACAAGAAGTCGTTCAAAAAGAAATTGCGGCTGGCAAAACGGAAATCCATCATTGATTTTGGGATCAATGGGGGGGTAACGCATAATGTGGAAAAACTACCGATGTTGTGGGAACTCGGTGTCACTGCGTTCGGTGAGATATTCATGGCGGAGTCCACAGGGGAATTGAACATTAATGACGATGACCTGTCCAATGCGTTTGGTGCGATCAAGGAACTTGGGGCACTGGCCTGTATACATGCGGAAGATGAACAGATACGACTTGAGAATGAGGCTCTCCTTAAGAATGATATGTCTGCAAAATCCCATTCCAGGATCCGTTCCAATCTATGTGAAGGTATTGCAGTCGAACGAGCAGTTGAACTGATAAAAGAATCTGGTATAAGGGCTCATTTCTGCCACATAAGTACCCTTGAAGCTATGGGTATTCTTCGCAAGGAGAAATACATGGCTGCACAGAGAGGCGATGAGGGTAATGAATGCAGTGATGGTGGTGTTGTACCCAGTGGACCACGTATATCTTTTGAAGCAGCTCCACATCACCTGTTCCTGTCAACAAGGGATTGGGAGCGTCTTGGGAGCTTTGGAAAGATGAACCCTCCTCTGCGAGACAGAAGGAATGTCAAGGCCCTGATCAATGGTGTCAATGACGGAACTGTTGACGTGGTGGCATCTGATCATGCACCTCACCGCGAGTTCGAGAAGGATATTGATATCAGAAGTGCACCAGCGGGTGTGCCCGGGGTTGAGACCCTGATACCCCTGATGCTCACAGCAGTCAAGCGAAATATCCTCCCGCTGGGACGGATGATCGAGGTCACAAGTAAGAACCCTGCAAGGATCTTTGATCTTGACAGGCATTCGAAAGGTTCGTTTGCACAGGGGTATGATGCTGATCTGATCATCGTTGACCCGCATGATGTTCGCACGATCAAGGCCGATGATCTGCACAGCAAAGCAGGCTGGACCCCGTATGAAGGGATGGATGGAATATTCCCAAGGCTTACGCTTTTACGGGGAGAGATTGTGTGGGATGCAGATATTACTGCTTCTCGGGGGCATGGTAAATTCCTGGAAGGTTGTGGACACAAGATGTCCGAATGATGTACGCAACCTGTATATATATGTACACGGAGGAGCAAATGTTATATACAGTTAGTCATAATTTACTATTATGGTACGAAATAAATTTCCTGTACATACTACCTTGAGTTCTGATGCGATCAAGATTCTTGAGCGGTATGAAAAGGAACTTGGTGCAAAGAACCTTGTGCTTGAAAAAGCATTAATGTCACTGGATAGTACACGTTTCAAATCCAAGCTCGATACCAAGAACATTGATCGCATGATCAAAAGGATGTCTACAGGTATACTTGGGCTCGATGATGTACTTGAGGGGGGTATCCCCGAAGGTTTTTCTGTGATCGTCACCGGTCCTCCCGGTACAGGAAAGAGCACCATGTGCATGCAATTCCTGATGGAAGGCGTCAAGCACGATGAAAAATGTATCTTTTTTTCTTTCGAGGAAAGGTTGCAGCAGTTGGTCCAGCATTTTGTACGTTTCGGATGGGATATTGCCAAGCACATGGACGATGGATATCTTGAGGTCTTTAGCATGTCAATGCTATCATTTGAAGAGATCAATGAGATCATTGAAGCATATAAACCTCAGCGTGTAGTGTTCGACTCGATCAATGTGTTCAGCAAATCAGAGGATTTCCGCAAGTCTGTAGCATGGCGTTCTTTGCATAAAATATTAAAGACCAGAACTATCACTTCGCTTCTGATCACAGAAAAACACCATGGACTTATGACAAAGACGTTTGATGATTATGATTTCCTGGGAGATGGCATAATTTTCCTTGATGCGATGCAGGTAAATGAGATCGATACGACATTGACACCGGTGATGGCGGTCCAGAAGATGAGGGCCACCAAGGTCGATCCGACACCACAACCGTTCAGGTTCACGGACAATGGTATTGTAAAATACAGGTCTGTTCACCTATCCCCAGGGGTACTTCAGGATAAAATGAAAAAAACACGCAGTACGCCAGATGAGTTTGGCGATCCATTCGCTTCAGGCGAAATAGGATATTAACACAGCAATCATTGTTGTTATGTATATGGCCCTGAAATTACCGACTCCACCAATGCTGATATATGCACTCCCCTTTTTTTCTTTATCAATGGTTAGCAGGGTTGTGAGCGTGCCTATCATAATACCTCCTGTACCGGCAACGAAAGTTACGAGTGCAGCACTGTGAGGATCAAAGATCAGGGTGAAAGGTATTGCCATAATTCCGATGTAGCTGGGGATCACGATCCCAATACCGTCCACGATCTCTGAGAGCATTGTTACCGCCACGATAATGATCAACATGATCTCAAGGGCAGCGAAATTCAGTTGTGTTATGATCAGATACAGCAGTATGCTTAGCGGTATAAGGAAACCGCCAACATTGAAAGTTATAACGGTATCGAATACACGGCTTGTGCCAATGGATATCTCTTTTATCAGTGGTACCGAGTATATCTCTTCGAGTACCAGTGCATCTCTGTCAAGGGTCTTATTTCTCTTTGTACGGATCTTCGTAATTGGAATCTCCATATTGCAGGTCATGAGCATTGCCAGGAGTATGAATAAAAGAGGTATGGATGAGATGGTTCCCAATGATAGCTCTTGCTGATAGCAAAGGACGGCAACTGGTGTCAGGATGATGGCAGATATTGCAAACATCCGAATTTCAGATTGATTAATGTATCCTCTCATTTTATCTCCTGCATTATCATGTTTAGGCCAAAAGGTCATTCCAACTCGTTATTTGATATTTGAAATGTCTTCGATTATTCCTTCATACTGAAGAGGTTTGCCAGAACGATCCCGCGTGTTATGTGTCCTTTCAGCAACCTGTCGTACATCTCCTGAGCGTGTTAGTATCCGGTATTCCTGATGGAAATCGTTGTGTCCTTCCTCACACTGTCGCTGGAGTTTTGTCTCAACACGCCTCAGGTCATTGGGATGTACAATATTCCCATAGGAAATGGTACCAGATATAAAATCATTGACAGTATACCCAAATTGGGTAATATCCTCTGAAACGTATTTTACAGGCCAGTTCTTCGTTGTTTTCCATATGAATATCACGACCGGATTATCGGTGCTGACAGTTTCGATCATACCCTTTTGTCCTTTTTCTTTAACTTCATCAGTGATGTCCATAACAAGACCCTGGTAGTGGGTGATGACGCCATCGGTTTTTTTATCGACGAAGCTATTTTCAGCAACCCATCGAACGTCACCGGTCTTTGTAACTATCCGGTAGCGATGGTCATATTCCCAATGTTCTTCTTCATAGGTACTCTGCAAACTGGATTCAATATCTTCCCGGTCCTCAGGATGAACGATATCGCCATAGCATACATCCCCCGATAGAAAATCATCTACTGTATAACCGAATTGTTCAATGTTATCTGATACGAATTCAACTGGCCAGTTCGTACCGGTCTTCCATAGGAATACGATTACAGGATTCTCTGTGTTGGTTGTTTTTTTGGTATTATCATCAGTTTCAACTGGAACCATGGGTATTCACCTCTTCTTGTTGAATGTGTTCTCAATTCCATATTTTCCTCTAAACTTATATACCTTTAGTATGTGTCGGATACGTCTTCTTATGACCTGTTAAAAATGATATATTGTGTTCATTTTTGTCGTTCTATCCAGTATATACCTAATCGTTATGAACAATGAGCATATTATAATATGTCATGAGTAAAGAACCGAATGGATCAAAGATGATCCATAAGACGAAGGACCTCGGACATTTTCGAGTTGAATTAAACTGCAGCGATGAAAAAGGCCAAATTCTGATATGGGCCACTGCAGATGACAATGAACGTTTTACTATAACATCAAGTGATGATGGAAAATGGGATTGTATATCTGCTCTCGTTTATTCTGATCAAGAGGAAGCAATGGCTGCCTATGATAACTATGTTTCAGCCCAGCAGATAGAAAACATTTTTTCTTGCAGTGGTTTTGGAAAGTCTCGATGTGCCTGAGTTCTCAGTTGATTAGGAGTTGATGCGATTATGGATTTGAATACCATCACTAAAAGTCAGGCACAGTATACAGGATATGCCATCGTTGTGATCGTTTTTGTTGTGTCAAGTTTTTCCTGGCTGCTGTCAATGGGATATCGAGCGCTCATGTTCGTGCCGGTGGTTTTTTTAGCTGGAATGATCGGTTTCTGGCTGGGTGGATTCCTGTACAGCAGGTTACTAGGCAATGATGTTTGATCGGGTGAACTCGTTCTTCTTGTAAGGAACTAATATTCTGGATCACAGTATCTCTGGTTCGTCCAGTACCACATCCAGCACCTGCAACTTCTGCACATTACCATCGCCATCATAACATTGCCAGCTCGTCTCATCGTAAGGGGCCGCCACGATGATGTGATGACTTCCAGTCTTGCCGAACAGACGAATATCGGCATTTGAAGGTGTGAAATTGGGTCCGGGATGACTGTGTACTGATCCAACGGAAGAGATGTTGGGCATCATAAACAGTTTGATCACAGCATTACGATCGCTTGACTCAGTGCCAGGGAGCATAATAACTTCGGTTATGATCCCGTCCTTTGCACTCAGGAGACCTGCAAATTCTTTAGGGGCTGTGGATCTGCTCACATTCAGGATGAAATCCAGTGTTTCACGTGCAATGCCTTTGATCTTGATCTTCATGATGAGTACAAGGTATAAAGAGCATATATGTTTTTGGTAGATATATATCAGAATTATCAAATGTCTATGCCGATGAACTGGAGGAGACAAAGTTAAAGTAAACTATGAGATGTTTGTCACCGTCAGGACGATCTCATATGTGCTGATGGAGCGTTTCACTCCTTTCTATATAATGGGTGCCATGGAATGGTCAAGATATATAAGTCACTGGTAATTGTAAAATATGTCAGCAATGACCGATGATTTCAACAGTAATACGGAATAGATACCATACTTAAATATGATCTCCGTGAGGAAATGATTTGCTTCATGCCCATATACCAGTGCGTACATTGTGGTGATGCTGTCTCCGATGATGTAGAATAATATGATGTATCGTATTTCCTCTAGGAACTGTAGTATGGATCTGCTCGTATCCCCCAGTCGGTGATTAGACTCACGACCATACAATTATACATTGTCGATATATGGCGGTACGTGTAGTTACAATATGGTTCGATCATGGCTATTTCAATTGAACAACAGGTACAGCCCACCGGATATTATTGCACCTGCGAACGTTGCCACAAAATTGACACCACTGTTCGATAGCAGTTTCCGATTCTGCAACGTCGCGCCGAGTACACTGTCGAAGTTGGTGCCCAGGAAACCGCCTGCAACGGTGATGGCCACTGCCAGGATTGTATTGTCCACGACACCAAATAAAAAGGCCAGTATTCCGATTACTAGAGAACCTCCGATCGCAGCCAGTTCTCCAAGTAGTGTTACCCCTCCGTCGATACCGGTCTGTACCGGTCGCAGCGTTGTGATGAGGCGTGGCTGCTGCTTGGATGTGATGCCAATTTCACTGGCAAGAGTGTCTCCAATGGCGGTTGCCACCGTACCGAGGAATGCGTAGATGATCACTGTACTGTACTCAGGGAATATGCCGTGGGCGATGGCAAGGGTAAGGGCTGCTGTACTGTTACTGAATACATTTTCATAGGTGCGGACACCGCCTTTTGATTGAGCAAGTCCCAGAGCTTCCTTGTATCTGTATCGGTATTTCGTGAACATGCCCCCGAGGATAAAAAATGTAAGGAGTAGCATGAACCATAGGATATTACTGAACACGATAACGAGCACGCCCATAAGAGTTGCACTGAGCACGGCTGATATGTCGGCGATCCTGGTCCTGTAGGCGACATATCCCAAGAACAGGGCGAACAGAAGGGCCAGGACCATTTGTTGTGGTGGTACGGAATACCCGAACGAGGAGAATGCCCACATCGCCATCCCTGATCCCAGGGTTACAGATATGTTCTCATCGATGTTCGAGGGGATTGATTCGAAAAGTGCCCCTGTGATCGATCCGATCACTGCGACAAAAAAGATCAGGTCGTAGGATGCATCCATACCCTGCCAATGACATATCCATAGGCCTGCTAGTGATGCATAAGTGATTCCCGCGATCAGCAGGGCTATGCTGGAGTTAAGTGAGCACAACCGAATGATCTCATCCCGATACCTCTTTGCAGGGTATTCCTCATCGATCAATGATGTGAATTTGAACATGCTCCTACAGCGTATAATTGTGGCAACTCCTACGCCAAATGTCGATATTCCAACTGCCTGGCCGATCACATAGAGTGGAAGTGAATGGGAAAACATCGCAAGTATGTTGCTGATCAGGAAGAGGATGACGATCGATAAGAATAGGTTGTCTATGCTATTCGGCTGGGTATACAGACTGGGAATATGGGCTCCATTTTTTCTCAGGATCAGTATTCGTGAGACGATCAATCCTGTCACAGAGAGTGCTAACAGAGCCTGCATACATATAAATGGGAAGGCCAGAAGGATGAACATGATGGAAAATGAGGTATACACCTGTTTGCGAGTGGCAGGGTCCATCTGTTCCAAACATTCAGATATGCTGTTCATATGAATTCATGTTCAGTTTATTGCATTGAGTGTGTCGATGCGGAATAATGTATGTATATACAATCAAAATGGAATCCCTCTCTATATAAATATGAGGGTGAGATGAAAGGGGGTGTGCAATAATATCTATGATAGGAAGTAACACTAATCTCCTCGCAGAACCGTCATTGTAATAATACGATATTTTATGGATATTATTATATACAGTACTTGCATATTATAATGTATTAGTTGACTTTCTGAGAGAATACATATATCTCACAATATTTGTCAACATAATGGGGGCCCTTGTGGGAGAGGTACGATGGAAAACGAGTTGCAAAAAAAGATCAAGAAACTGAATTGTCTGTATGGCATATCAATGATCATGGAGGATAAATGTCTCATGGAAGAGACCCTCCAGCGAATAGTTGACCTCTTACCTGCTGCCTTGCAGTACCCTGATATCACATGTGCAAGGATATGTTTCAATGATAGGACATTCCAAACGGAGAACTTCAGGGAGACTCCTTGGAAACAGAGCAATAGCATCATTGTGAATGGGGTTCAGGTGGGTTGGGTAGAGGTATTTTACCTGAAAGCTAGGTCTGAGGCGGAAGAGGGTAATTTACTGAAAGAGGAGCGAGATCTGATAACATTGATGACTAGGAACATTAACGCAGGTATCGTACACAAACAAGTGGAGATGGCGCTGAAGGAAAGTGAAAAAAAATACAGTGATCTTTTTCACAAATCAAATGATGCAATTTTTATCCACGATATAGAAGGCAATATACTAAATGTGAACCAAAAAACGTTGAGCATGTTTGGCTACACAAAAGATGAAATGGTTTCCATCAACATCTCCAAACTTCACCCATCCGAAGTACTCGAGAAGTCCAGATGGGCGGTTGAAACAATTTCCAGAAAGGGTGCTGTCAAATTTGAGATTGACTTTATGAAAAAAAGCGGTAAAATATTTATTGGTGATGTATCCTCAAACATCCTTGAAATGGGCGGGGAAAACGTAATCCAGGCTATTGTGCGTGACATCACCGAGCGCAAACAAGCAGAGAATACCCTTTTGCATTATGCAGAAGAACTGGAGCGTTCCAATAAGCTCAAGGACCTATTCGCTGACATCATGCGCCATGATCTCTTGAACCCTGCTGGTATAGTCAAAGGGTTCATTGAGGTTCTGCTCAAGATCGAAGAGGATGAGAAGAAACAGGGTTTCCTTCTTATTATCAAGCGAAATAATGAGAAACTCATCAACATGATCGGAAATGCTTCCCGGTTATCAAAGTTCGAGTCCATGGATCAGATCGAGCGGAAGGTCATGGACCTTGGTCCTATTATACGTAAAGTACTGGACGACTTTTCACCTCTGCTTGAAAACAAGCA